>NZ_JBQQCE010000292.1:0-12219 GCF_052245645.1 Streptomyces sp. KR55
TCGGTCGCCGTCCTGACCGGATAGAGCCCCAGCGCCGCCAGAACACCGCCCGGCGCGAGGGCCTGCCGCAACGTCAGCACCGTGTCGAACGGCATGTGGTGGAGACTGGCGATGCACGAGATGAAGTCGTACCGGCCGTCGGGCAGTTGCCCCTCGCGCACGTCGGCCCGACGGTACTGGGGGCCACCCCCAGCCGCGCGCGCCGCCTCAATGACCTCCGCATTGGCGTCGACCCCCTCGACGTCCAGGCCCCGCGCCGCGAGCAGCCGCGCGAACCGCCCTGTCCCGCACCCGACGTCCAACGCCGTCCGCGCCCCGTCCGGCACCTGCTTCAGCAACAGCGGGTGGTAGTGGTCGTTGAAATTGAGGCCCATCCCGAAGACCTGCCCCCGGGACCGCCATCCCAAAGACGATCTCCCGCTGAGGAACGACTTGACCTCAACTTTGCTTGAGGTTCTAGGTTGGGGTTGCCTCTGCGATGTCCACCAGAACAGGGATGTGTTCGTGATGCGTGCGATTCAGGTGCGGGAGTTCGGCGGCCCCGAGGTGCTGGTACCCGAGGAGGTTCCCGATCCGGTGGCCGGTCCGGGACAGGTCGTGGTGGGGCTGGCCGCCGCCGACGTCATCTACCTCGACACGCTGCTGCGCGCCGGCTGGGGAGGGGAGTACTTCCCGGTCAAGCCTCCCTACGTACCCGGTGGCGGCGGCGCGGGCCGGGTGCTGTCCGTGGGGGAGGGTGTGGACCCCGGTTGGATCGGGCGCCACGTCGTCGCCCGGGGCTCCGGCGGCTATGCGGAGCAGATGGCCGCCGCCGTGGAGGAGATCGTGGAAGTTCCCGATGGAGTGAGCTCCCTCGATGCGGCGGCCGTACTCCACGACGGGACCACCGCCATGATGCTCACTCACAAGGCGAAGATCGCACAGGACGAGTGGGTCCTGGTGGCCGCGGCCACCGGTGGGGCGGGCTCGCTGCTGGTGCAACTGGCGCGCACCGCCGGCGCCCAGGTCGTCGGGGCGGCCCGGGGCGAACGCAAGCTCGCACTGGCCCGGGAACTGGGCGCGGAGATCGCGATCGACTACTCGCAGCAGGGATGGCAGCACCAGGTCCGCGAGGCGGTCGGCGGCTCCGGTGTCGACCTGGCCTTCGACGGCGCGGGAGGAGAACTGGGCAAGGCAGCTTTCGAAGCGGTGGCAAGCGGCGGCCGATTCGTCACCTACGGCACTTCCAGCGGCGCGTTCGCCGACATCGACCCCAAGGCAGCCGAACAACGCCAGGTACGGGTGACCAACGCCCTCGAGGCCGGGCCGCCCGACAAGACCACCATGCGGGACATGCTCACGCAGGCACTCAAGCTGACCGCGCAGGGCCGCATCCGCTCCGTCATCGGCGCGACCTATCCGCTGGAACGGGCGAGCGCCGCCCACACGTCCCTCGCCCAACGCACCACCCTCGGCAAATCGCTCCTGCTGACCTGAGCGAACCAACGGCGTCCGGGGCATCCCGCCACCACCTGCGGGATCCTGGAGTCAGGATGCGGATCGTCTGTGTCGTTGCCGTCCTGGCCGCCGCGAACCTGATCAACAACTGGCTCGCCCGCGGCCCCCTTGCGTACGTCCTCACCTGCGTGGCCGCGACAGCCGTCCTGCTGCTGATCGCCCGCTGGGACGGTCTCACCCTGGCCGATCTCGGGCTCGACGCGGCAGGGATACGCCAGGGACTGCGGTGGGCGCCCGTCCTGGCCGCCGCCGTCCTCGTCGTCCTCCTGCTCCTCCTCGCCGTCCCGGCCGGCCGAGAGGCGTTCCGGGACGCCCGGGCCGCCGACCTGACCGCCGGGCAGCTGCTGTCGCGCGTGCTGGTACGCGTGCCGATCGGCACCGTGCTGCTGGAGGAGACCGCCTTCCGCGGTGTGCTGTGGGCCATGATCCGGCGCCGACGCGGCACGGCATGGGCCACCGCCGCCTCGTCCCTGCTCTTCGGCCTGTGGCACCTGCTGCCCTCCCGCGGCCTCAACCGCTCCAACTCCGCCGTGGGAACGGCCTTCGGAAGCGACCCGGCGGGCGTGGCGCCGACCGTGGTGGCGGCCGTCGTCGCCATGGTCGCCGCCGGCGCGATCCTCTGCGAACTGCGCCGCCGCTCCGGCAGCCTGCTGGCACCCGCGGCCCTGCACTGGGCGATCAACGGCTTCGGCTACGCCCTGGCCTGGGCAGCACCCCGCTGGTGGCCTCCCACCTGAGCCACGGGCCGACCGGCCCCTGATCGGGCGGGCCGGTCCCGCGGGGCAGTCGAGCGCGAGCTCCGGCGAGGTAGACGGCGGCGGTTTCTCACAGCAGCGCGGCGATGATCGATGAGTTTCTCCGCGATCCGCAGTCAGTCAGTAAGAGTTGGCGTACTGCAGCCGCGAGGTCGGTCGAAGCCGGCCGACCGGACCTGCTGAGAACCAGAACACGGGACACCTAGGAGACCTTCGATGCGTACCCTGATCAGCACCGCCTTCGTCTCGCTCGACGGCGTCGTAGAGGCCCCGGGCGGCGAGCCGGGTTACCGAAACTCGGGTTGGACCTTCAAGGACATGGAGTTCCTCCCGGAGGCATTCGAGATCAAGGGCCGGGAGCAGCAGGAAGCTACCGCGATGTTGCTGGGCCGGGCCAGCTACGAGGCGTTCAGCCCGGTCTGGCCGGGCATGGAGGAGTTCTCCGACTACAAGGTGATGCCGAAATACGTCGTCTCCACCACCCTCACCGAGGACCACCTGGTTTCGAACTGGGGCCAGACCACGATCCTGCGGTCGCTCGACGAGGTCGCCGCACTGAAAGAGACCGAGGGCGGCCCGATCATCGTCCACGGCAGCGCCGCCCTCAACCGGAATCTCTCGGACGCCGGCCTGATCGACCGTTACCACCTGCTTGTCTTCCCGCTCTTGCTCGGCGCGGGCAAGCGTCTGTTCAGCGACACGGACAAGGAGACCCAGAAGCTGCAGCTCGTCGAGCACGAGGCGTACGCCAACGGCGTGCAGAAGAACGTCTTCGACGTCGTCCGCTGACGATGGGCTGATGCGGTTGGCCCAGGGCCGGCCGGTCCGCCCTTCAGCACGTTGACAGACATCTGTCGACATGTTGCTATGAGGCGCTGCTCGGCCGGACCTGCGTCGCGTCGCATGCCGCTCGGGCACCGGATCGACGGCCACGTGACCGGGGCGGCGCCCCCGAACCCAGAGTGAGGACCCATGCCGCAGCGCGCCGCGACCATCGTCGGCGGCGGGATCGGTGGCCTCGCGGCGGCCATCGCCCTGCACCGCCGGGGCTGGCGCGTCGAAGTGCTGGAACGGGCCCCGGAGTTCACTGAGATCGGCGCCGGCATCTCCCTGTGGCCGAACGCGCTGCACGCGCTCGAGGTGCTCGACCTGGCCGGCACCGTCCGGGCACTCGGCGCCGTCGAGGCCACAGGCGGCGTACGCGACCGCCGGGGCCGCTGGCTGTCCCGTACGGACAACGCGGAGCTGGAGCGCCGCTTCGGCCATCCCCTGGTGGTCCTGCACCGCGCGGACCTGTTGCGGGCGCTCACCGAGGCGCTGCCCGCCGACTGTCTGCGGCCGGGCAGCGAAGTGTCCGTGGTCCGCGACGGCGGCCACTGCCTGGTCGTCGATCACAGTGGGGGCGAGTCCCGGCCCGACCTCGTCGTCGGCGCCGACGGGCTGCGCAGTGCGGTCCGCCGTGCCCTGTGGCCAGAAGCGGCCGGCCTCCGGTACGCCGGTTACACCGCCTGGCGCATGGTCACCGAGCCCCTTGCCGAGCGGCCCGCCGAGGGCGCGGCGACCTGGGGCCGCGGAGCGAGGCTCGGCTACACGGCGCTGCCGGGCGGGCGGATGTACTGCTTCGCGACCGCGTCGCTGCCGGCGGGAGCGGCCTCCGGCTCGTCCGAGTACGCCGAACTGCTGCGCCGGTTCGGGTCCTGGCCGGATCCCATCCCCGCCCTGCTGGCCGCCGTTCCCGCGGACGCGGTGCTCCGACATGACCTGTACGACCTGCCGCCGCTGCCCTCCTTCGTCCGCGGCCGGGTCGCGCTGCTGGGCGACGCGGCCCATGCCATGACCCCTAATCTGGGCCAGGGCGCGTGCCAGGCGCTGGAGGACGCGGTCACTCTCGCCCACTGCCTCGACGGCACCCCGGACGTGGCCGCCGCGCTCCGCTCGTACGACCTGCTGCGCCGACCGAGGACCCAGGCCATCACGCGCCGCTCCGCCCGGCTCGGCGCCGTCGGCCAGCTGTCGTGGCCGCCCGCGGTGCTGCTGCGGGACACGGCTGCCCGGCTGACGCCGACGCGGGCGACGCTGCGTTCCATGACGCCGGTGCTCGGCTGGACCGCGCCCGATGACCCGGCGACCGCGACGGAGAGCAAGAGCCACTGATGCCGGACTGGACGTATCACCCGCTGCGTGGTGCGGCCGCTGCCGTCCTCGGCCGGCGCCGTTCGCAGCGAACCGCACTGCGGCTGCTGGCCTCGATCGGCTCCCGTCCCGCCGGCGCGCGGCTGATCGCCCGGGGGTTCGGCCACCGCCATCCGCCGGAGCGGCTCGCCGGCGAGATCGCCGGCGAGCCCGTGACCGTCCGCCTCGGCATATCCGTCCCGCCCTCGCTCGCCCGCGAAGCGGTACGCGCCATGCCCCCGCTCGGGGCTGGTGTCGTCGAGGTGGCGCCTGCCTCGGCGGCCGACGTGGAGACCGTACGCGAGGCCGCTGCCGGCCGCTCGATCCCGCTGGTTGTCCGCGCCTGCGACCCGGAGGCCGAGGCCGCCCTCAAGCCCCACGTCGACGGCTTCACCAGCAGCGACAACCCACATGTAGTCCATGTGTCCGACCCGTCGGTCACCGCCGCGGCCGCCGCGCTCGAGGAGCCGGACGCCGTCGTGCTCGCCCGGCCCGGGGTGCTCGTCGAGGCCGGACCCGGCTGGTTCGCACGGGTCACCGAGGCAGCCACGCCCACCACGCCCGCTCCGGTGCTACGGGACGTCGGCCGCGATCCCCGCCGCTGGCCCGCCTGGTGGTGGGCGCTGCTCGTCGGGCTCGGCATGACGGGTGCCGGACTCGGCGCCGCGGTGATCACGCTCGGGCCGGTGCTGCTCTGGTACGACCGCGACTACCTCGGCATGACGGTGCACCAACTGCATGCCGCCAACCACCACCTCGTGCACTTCCTCCAGCACGACCGGATCACCATGGCCGGCACGATGGTGGCGATCGGCGCCCTCTACACCGGCCTCGCCGTGGGCGGGATCAGACGCGGTTGGCCCTGGGCGCGCGAGGTGTATCTGCTCTCGGGGGCGATCGGCTTCCCCACCTTGTTCTACTTCCTGGCCACCGGCTTCGTGGAACCGCTGCACACGGCCACCGCCATCGTGCTGTTCCCGATGTTCGTGGCCGCGGTCCGTCGGACCCCGCACGCACCGCGGTGGCGCCTGGCGCCCGAGGGTCCGGAGCCGGAGCGCCGACGGGCGCTGGCCGGCCAGCTACTGCTGATCGTCACGGGAGCGGGGCTGTTCGTCGGCGGAGCTGTGATCTCGGTGGTCGGTCTGACCGGTGTCTTCGTGCCGACCGACCTGGCCTTCCTGGACGCCGGCACACAGACGCTGGAGGCCCTGAATCCCCGGCTTGTACCGTTCGTCGCCCACGACCGCGCAGGATTCGGCGGCGCCCTGATGTCCGCCGCGGTGGCGATCACTCTGCTCAGCGCGTGGGGCTGGCGGCGCGGTGAGACCTGGGTGTTCTGGACCTTGGCCGCGGCGGCGGCCGCAGGCTTCCTGCCGGCTGTCGTGGTGCACGGCGCGATCCACTACACGGACTTCATCCACCTCGCGCCGGTCTACTTCGGTATCGCCACGACCGGCACCGGCCTGCTGCTCGCGCGTCCGTACCTCTGCGCCAAGGCGCCGGCGAGGCCGAAGGACTGACGGGGCGCCCCGGACGACTGGGACGCCCCCGATCCACGGACTGGCAGCTGTACGCGGTTGGCCTTCTGAGCCCCGGCGAAGGCCCGATCGTCGGCGAGAGCGGACGGGCGACGTCGTACATCCGCCGCGAAGTCCTGCAGACGGCATCGGACTTCCTCCAACTCCCCAGGTGCCACAAACCGGTCAGATGAAAATGCCGGGACCGTGAGGGCAGTGCTCCTCCCCGCCGTGCACGGTGACCGCGCTGCGGCCGCTGCTAGCCTCCCTGGCGGCGACCGGCTGCTGCTCGGCCAGGGCGGAAAGAGAGATCCGCAATACTGGTGGTCATCATGGCTGGGTAACCCGTAGGTGTCGTCGTTCGGCCAGTTCCTCCGCGCTGACCACGGTCAGAACCGGGGTACCCGCCGGTGCGAACATGGTCACCACCAGCTGCGACTGCGCGTCTGGAAGGTTGTTGGCGCCCTGGTAGTGGATCACGTCGCCTCCGGGCTCGAACAGGGCGTCACCGGCCTTGAGCACCCGGGGCGGCTGCCCCTCCAGCTCGAAGAGGATCTCGCCCTGGGTCACGTAGCCGAAGAGCGGCCCGGGGTGCCGGTGCGGCGGCGCGCCGGGGTCACCGGGCGGCAGGGTGACTCGGATGGTCCTGGCCTCGGCGCCGCCCGGGATCCGGGCCGCCGCCTCCGGCAGGGTCGAGATCACCTCAACGCCTGGGGGCAGGTGTGCGTGCTCAGCGCTCATGTCTTCCTCCAAACAGGGACTGTCCACAAGTAAGGACAAGACGGCCTCCCCGCTTGTGACATCCCTGCGCGGCGAACCTGCCCAGGGCCGCGCCGGAGATCCGGTCGCCCGAGCGGATGAGGGTGCTCAGCTCGCCCATCCGGTCCCAGGTGTTCACCGCCATCCTGGCCTGGACCCGGCCTTCCCACGGCGAGAACGCGACGAACTCCCGATCCGCCGGGGAACCGCTGATGACCAGCTTGTCCTGCGAGGGTGTCGCCGATCCGGACCACGGCATCACCTTCGGCTACGCGATGAACAACATCATCGGGGCCCCGACGATGTGCGCGCCGGGTCTGCCGAGGCGTTTAGGACACCATGTGCCCTAAACGCCTCGTAGCGTACAAACCATGACAGAAAACGGCGCAAACCAGGCAATCTGCCCTTTCCGTATTGATATTCCTCAGGAGCAGCTCGACGATCTGGACACCCGTCTGGACCTGACCCGCTGGCCGGACGAGCTGCCGAGTGTGGGCTGGGAGTACGGCGCCTCACTGCCGTACCTCCGCGGCCTGGCCGACTACTGGCGCAACGCCTACGACTGGCGCAAGCACGAGGCCACGCTCAACGAGATCCCGCTGGGGCCTGGCCTACGAGGGCCTCGCGGCCGCGCTGCGCGAGCGGAAGGTCACCCGCGGGGCCAGCAGCGCGGCTGCGGCCCTGGCCATGGTGTTCAAGCTGGCCGAGTCCGCCCAGGCTCGCTGGCGCGCGATCACCGCACCCCGCCTCGTCGCCCTCGTCCGCAACGGCGCCCGCTTCAAGAACGGTCACCTCGTCGAACGTCCCGAGGTCACCGCAGCCTGAACAACCCTGCTGATCCGTAATGACAATTACTCACAGGAAGGTTCCTCGGCATGACTACCAAGTACGACGTCAAGCGCGAGCTCAAGAAGTGCTACTCGCCCAAGAACACTGACTGGGAGCTCGTCGACATCCCCGAGCTCCATTTCCTCGCCATCGACGGGCACGGCGACCCGAACACCACCGCCGCGTACCGCCACGCGGTCGAGGCGCTCTACGCGGTCGCCTATACCGCTAAGTTCGCGAGCAAAGGCGACCTCGGCAAGGACTTCGTCGTGGGCCCACTTGAGGGACTGTGGTGGGCGGACGACATGGACGACTTCCTGGCCAGGCTCAAGGACAACTGGCGATGGAGACTGCTCATCAACGTCCCCGACTGGATCACTGGCGGCATGATCGAAGACGCCAAGCACACCGCCCTAACCAAGAAGAACCTTCCGGCCATTTCGGACGTTCGGTCAGAGACGCTGCACGAGGGCACCAGCGCCCAGGTCCTCCACATCGGCCCTTACGACGACGAGACACCGATCCTGACCAGGCTGCACCACGATTACCTCCCCGCTGACAACTTGCGGGAGGCGGGGATGCACCACGAGATCTACCTCAGCGACCCACGCAGGACTGACCCCGCCAAGCTCAGGACAATTCTGCGGCAACCCGTAGAAGCGCAATCCGGTTGACTGGTCCTCGCCGTACCACTCACTCTGCCCACCCTCATCGCTACGTACTTCTGCTGGACGGCACTGACCATCCGTCCGTCCGGACCCTGGGATGACGACGCATACGCGGGCATCGTTCTGTCGTGCGTTCTCACCATCGGGGCCGCCGGTGCGGCACCAGGGCATGACCCTGCTGGGCATCAGGACGCCCGAGCGGCTCTGACGCCTTCACCGGCACACGGCACGCGGCCCGTCCTCTCCCCCAAAGGAGGACGGGCCGCGGCGTGTGTGCGGTCGGCGAGTCGGCTCAGCAGACGTTACGGAGCAGGTTGGCGAATTCCGCGAACGCGGCCTTGGTGCGTTCTCCGGGGATCCCGTCGACGACAAGGTTCTTGTCGAGGTTCATGTTCAGGTAGCGCTGCAGCGCCATGACCGTGTTCTTTCCCACGACCCCGTCAACCGTACCGGCCTTGAGGTGCAAGTCGTTGAAAAACCTCTGCGCCGCCTTCCAGCTGTTGGTGCCCAGCTGCCCGTCGATCGTGCCGGGGTTGTAACCCAATACGCGCAGCTGGCACTGCCAGTCCTTCGCCTGCGCGGTGCTCAGCCCCAGGTTGACCACCGCGAGCGGCGCCACTTCGGCGCTCGCCGACTGCTGCTGGGCCGGCGCGGGAGCCGCCATGGCCGTGCCCCCGGTCGCCAGGCCGCCGACGGCGATCCCCACCGCGGCGGTGGCACTGACAAGCGCCTTCGTGAGAACGCGCATACTCTTCCTCTCCATTGACGTGCGATGGTCAGCGGCAGGCCTGCCAGTACGCATCGGCGTACCACGCGAACACTCGCTGGGTCTCCGCTCCAGCGACCCCGTCGACGGCAACGGTGTAGGGGGTGTGGGTGTTCAGGTAGCGCTGCAGCGCCTTGACCGTGTTGGTTCCGACGATTCCGTCGATGGAATCGCTGTAGAAGCCCAGGTCGCGGAAGAGCCTCTGCGCCGCCTTCCAACTGTTGGTGCCCAGGTACCCGTCGATCGTGCCGGGGTTGTAACCCTCATCGCTCAGGAAGCACTGCCAGTACCTCGCCTGCGTGGTAGTCAGCCCCAGGTTCACCACCGCGAGCGGCGCGACCTCGGCACTTGCCGTCTGCTGCTGGGCCGGCGCGGGAGCCGCCATGGCCGTGCCCGCGGTCGCCAGGCCGCCGGCGGCGATCCCCACCGCGGCGGTGGCACTGACGAGTGCCTTCGTGAGAGCGCGCATGCTGTTCCCCTCCATTGACGTGCGATGAGCGGAGCCCACCGCACCGGCCGGCTCCGCAACGAGACTGCGGGTTCGGCGCGACGCCCGGCCACAATCGGCGCCCAAGTGACGGCATCCTGGGACGTCCCACTCGCTGACCTGCTGCGACGCCGACCGTCGAGTCGCTACGGTGGGACGCACATCATCGTTCGGTGGGGGAGACATGTCGCGTTGGAAGTCACTGCCCGCTGAACTGCACCCTCAGGTCCACCACTTGATCGTGCGATTACGCAGACTGAAGGACCGCAGCGAGCTCGGCACGCGTCAGCTGGCCGCGAAGACCGGCTACAGCGCCAGATCGTGGCAGCGCTATCTGAACGGCAGGTCACTGCCTCCCCGGGAGGCCGTCGAGGCGATGGCCCGTATCGGCGGTGACGATCCGGTCCGGCTGCTGGCGCTGCACGAGACCGCCGCCGAGCGCTGGGCGGAGGGACGCGCGGTCGCCGCCGACGCTCCGGAGAGCGACCCGCCGACGCCGGCGGACTCGCCCACTGACCGGCAGCCGTCCGGGCGTTACCCGCGGGCCCTGGTCACGGCGGGAGCGGTGGCCCTGGTGCTGTCCGTCTCGCTGGCGCTCCTGCTGGCCGTGCGGCTCGCCGACGCCCGCGCCCAACTCGCGCACGCACGCGCCGACACCGTCGCGGCGGCCCCGGCCACCGTGTCGGAGTCCCTCGTGCCGGTCGTCTACACCTGCCGGCCGAAGCAGAGTGACGGCCGTTGGTACGCGGGCCTGAGCCGGACCACGGACACCATCCTGGCGTACACGCACGTCGGGCCCGAAGTGGCCGAGGCGCAGTGTCTGTTGCGCCGGGCGGGCGCCTCGCCGGGGGACATCGACGGCGTCTTCGGTCCGAAGACGCAGCGCGCCGTCATACGTCTCCAGAAGCGGGAGGGGCTGGTCGTGGACGGGGTCATCGGCCCGCACACCTGGAAGGCCCTGCGGGAGGCGGATCCGAAGTGACCGCGGAACACACCCAGCTGGTCACGGCACTGCGGGAGCTGAGGGCCCGTACGGGACTGAGTCTGGCGGCGCTGGCGGAGCGTACGGCGTACAGCAAGTCCTCGTGGGAGCGCTATCTCAACGGCAAGGTCCTGCCCCCTCGTCAGGCCGTTCGGGAGCTGTGCCAGGTCGCGGACGAGCCCGACGGGCGGCTGACGGCCCTGTGGGAGATCGCCGAGTCGGAGTGGAGCGGACGCGGGGCGGTCCTCGCTCCCGCCGGCGGAGAGCCGCGGCCACCATCGGCGGAATCGTCGCCGGAGGCGGGGCGCCCGCGCGGTCGCCGGGGCCGGCTGATGGTGGTGCTGGCGTCGGTGTACGTCCTGCTCGCCGGCGGCATGGCACTGGCGCTCTTCCTGCTGCCGGGCCGGGACACGGCGGACGACGAACCGCTGTCGGCCTCCGCCCCGTACTCCGTCGGCCCGCAGTGCCACGGAGCCGCCTGTGAGGGCCGGGACCCGCTGCGCCTGATCTGCGGCATAAACCCCGACACCCTCACCACGTACCGCACCGCCACCGGCGCCCATGTGGAGCTGCGCCACAGCGAGAAGTGCGGCGCGAGCTGGGCCAGGGCCTGGGGGACCCGGATCGGCGACCGGGTGGAGGTCACGGCGGGTGGCCCGACCCACGACGTGCGCATCGGGACCAAGGACGACACGGAGACCTACGTCTACACCGGCATGGCCGCGGCCCACCCCGGCAGCACCGTCCGGGCCTGCTTCCGGCCCGCGTCCCCCGACGGGGAACGGGAGTGCGTCGAGGCCCGCGTGGGCGCGTCCGGCCCGCCCCGGTCCTCGTCACCCCAGTAGCGTCAGGTCCTCCGGCACGTCGATGCCCTTTGCCATGCCGGAGCCTGATGGTCGCCAGCGACGACGACCCCTACTGCGACCCGACGACGTCGGCCCGCTGCGGCTGCCCGGCCGCCGGACCTGCAGGTTGGTCAGCGGTGATCGCGCGCGGGAGAGAGTTCGGCATCCGTGTCGTCTCCGGTCTGCTGCGCCGCCGTGGGCTTCGGCGCGGTGGGTTCGGGCAATGTGCGGAACAACAGCCAGCTCAGGGCGGGCATCAGGATCAGTGGTGTCAGAGCGGTACGCAGGGAGGTCGCGTCGGCGACGCTGCCGATGAGAGGGCTGACCAGGCCGCCGATGCTGACGGTCAGCCCGAGGGTGATCCCGCTGGCGGTGCCGATGCGCGTGGGCAGGTAGTCCTGGCCGAGGGTGACCTGCAGCGAGAAGGGGACGTACAGGCCGGCGGAGGTCAGTACCACGAACACGTAGATTGCCGGGCCGGGTATGAACACGATCCCCGTGACGGCGGCGACCGTGACGAGGTACGACCAGCGGGCGACAGTGACCCGGTCCCAGCGGTTGGCCAGGCTGCCGCCCAGCACAGAGCCCACCGCGCCGCCGAGATAGAGCACGAACAGCGCCCCGGTGCCCGCTGCCGTACTGCCTCCCAGACGCTGCTGGGCGTAGAGCGAGATGAAGGTGCTCAGGCCGATGAAGACGATGGACCGGCAGACCACGGCCAGCGACAGCTTCACGAACGAGGCCTTGTCGTCGGTGCCCGTCGCAACTGCGGTGCCGAAGCCACCGCGTACTGTTTTCTCCCGTGCGCGCAGGACGGGCAGACACAGCACGCTGCCGACGAGGGCCGGCACCGCAAGCAGCGGCGACAGGCGCAGACCGCCGGAGGCGACGACGGCGGTGACCATGAGCGGCGCGGCGGCGAAGCCGAGGTTGCCACCGAGGG
>NZ_JBQQCE010000293.1:0-12193 GCF_052245645.1 Streptomyces sp. KR55
GGGACCTCGATGTGATCAGCTGGCATAGACACCCTGATGATCACCGGTCTCGTGCCTGTGCTGTTGCTGCGTCAACTCCCGCTGCACGCGGACGATCTACGCGATCCCGGAACTTGCAACCGCCCTGACATAGGCCTGGTTCAGTGACCGCAGCGTCCGCCATTCGTGCGCCGTGATCGGTCCGAGCTCCTCCACGTCAGGAAAGCGTGATCCCACGGTTGTCCCTCTTCTCGCGAATGCACGGCACGCTACCGGCCGCATACGACATCCACGGCCGGAGTCGGCCAATCCGGCCAGGGACCGACGAGTATCAAATCGCCACTCCCGACAGGGGTTGACGGTAATGCGAGGGGAACCCAGCCGAGGAAGACGTGACCGGCGGCGCCGTAGCGCAGGACGTCGTTGGGGTCGGTCGCGGCGACCGGTTCGAACGCGGTGGAGACGCCCAGCAGCAGCCCGTTCTGCTTCCGGCACGCTTTGATGGTCTCCAGGTCCGCCGCCGACGACCACTGCCCGTCCAGGCGCGCGGGGCGGGGCCTGGACGGCCACCCACTTGTCGACCACCAGCTCGCGGCCCATCGGGCGGAACCCGCGGGCCCGCCAGTGCCGTTCGGTGTTCACCGTCCAGCCGTCGCCGCCGTCCTGGTCCAGGTGGACCGCTTCCAGGTGCGGGCAGACGATGAACGTCGCCCGCGGGCCCCGGGTGCCGTCGTCGTCCATCGGCAAGGTGAAGAAGCGGCTGGTCCACGGCAGGTGGGCCCCGGCCAAGCCCGAACGGAGGTGGTTCCAGCCGGAGGCGCGGCAGCTCTGATGGTTGAGCATCGCGCTCAGGAACGGGCCGGCATCGTCGATGGTCAGCGCGGGAGCCTGTGCACCGAGCGGCTCCCGCAGGTCTGGCAGTCCCGTTCCCACCGTGCCCGGTGCCCGAGTTGCGCTCCTGGTCCGCCACCAAGAGCAATGACCATCACCCAGTAGAGAGACGTGAAGGGAGGGTCTCGGGCAATCACATGCCCGTTGTGCAAGATCGCATACGCTCACCGGCGAGACACCTGTCGAGGTCTTCCGCGGGCGCGCCCAGATGTCACGGCCATGGGGGTACGAGTGCGAACAGCCGATGACAGTTGGCTGATCACCTGCGACGTGGACCTCGAGCCCGAACCATTCGTAGGAGCCCTTACGGCCGGTGATCTCGTCGTGCTCGTCCGGGTCATCGGAGTAGTACGACGTACCCAGACTCACGCGGGGGTCGGCGAACAGATTCCAGTGCTCGGCACGCACCCGGTAGAGGTTGCTATAGACCTGCACGCGCAGACCTGCGCCCAGGGCGTGCCCGACGAGCCGGTCGAACTCGGGGTGCAGGGTGGGCTGTCGGGTAGACCCGGCGCATCGCTGCGCCGGGTCCCCCTCAGAACCGGGCTCGCGGGCTTTCCCCGCACCTCGGCTCAAGCAAGCCCCAGGGGCATTGCGGGACTTGAAGATGTTTCGGACTTCCTGCGACGGCGTTGGAACTCCCGATCGCAGGAGGCATGCACAAGGCGTGATCGCTTTCCGTCCGATGCGCTCCGGTCGTGGGTGAGATAGCTGGCGGCTATCGCCCGGCGAATGAAGCTCAACCACCAACGCTCCCACTCCAGTGGGGATTGTGGCGGCTGTTCGGCGAAGAGAAGGTGTTCCCCGCACAGTGGGCACCGCCCGTCCTGCTTGGCGAGCAGGTTCAGGTTGTAGCCGTCCAGTGGAGGTTTGACCCTTCGTCGCCGCTCGGTCCAGTACTCCACCAAATCGGGGTCGTCCGGGGACGCTCCAGACTTGATGAGTTGGTGTCGAACGATCTCGGTCCAGGAGAACATGACCAGGTGGGTGACCTCGCCTCGGTCAGTGACCGAGGTCCGGTCGCCAAAGATCCACCGGTTGTTCCTGAACCGGTTGAACTTGCCGTAGTAGCGATTGACAATCCACCTCTTCGGCTTGTTCGGGTGTTTGTGTCTGGCCCACCGAAAGGTGATCCACCACATGTAATGGTCCAGCGCGTTGAAGACCCTGCTGGACACCACCCCCCGGTAGTAGGAGGCCCAGCCCCGAATAATCGGGTTGAGCCTGGCGATTACCGCCCTCGCGCTCCAGCCACGCATTCCGCGCACCTCGTCCGCGATCCTCTTCCGGATACGCCTTACCGCATCCCGGCTTGGTTTGATGAGTAGCTTTCCGTCGTTCCCGTTGCGGTAGCGGCGGACATTGAAGCCCAGGAAATCAAAGCCCTCTTCGAGGTGTGCGACTTTCGTCTTTTCTTCGTTGAAGACCAGACCTCTGAGCGCCAGCCACTCGGCGAGCTTCCCTTTGACCTGCTCCGCCTCCTGCTTGGAATAGCAGCAGACCACCAGGTCATCGGCGTACCTCACCAGGACCGGAGTCCCTTCCAGTGCCCTTCCGGCAGCATTGCCGGTCACGTGGTACCTGACTCCGGCGGCCTCCTCCAGCCCATGAAGTGCCACGTTCATCAGCAACGGACTGATCACACCGCCCTGGGGAGACCCTGTATCGGTCGGCGTGAACTCCTTGCCCTCCATCACCCCGGCTTTGAGCCACCTCTCGACAAGCCCCCTGGCCGGGAACGCGCCGAGAGCTTCCAGAAGCCTCGAATGATTGATGTTGTCGAACGCGGCCGATAGGTCAGCATCCAAAATCCACACCCTCTTACCCGGTCGCATACGACGGCTACTGAGGGTGTTGAACAAGGTGCCGATCGCATCGGCGCAGCTTCTCCCCGGCCGAAACCCGTAGGAACGGGGTTCGAACCTTGCCTCCCACTCGGGCTCCAGCGCATTACGTACCCGCGCCTGATGGCACCGATCCGTGATCACCGGAATTCCGAGGGGCCGCTGCTTTCCATTGGCTTTCGGAATGTACACGCGCCGAACGGGCATCGGGTCCCAGGTCTTGAGCGTTCGATGCACTCGCATCGACACCTCGGCCCTGGTTTCCGACGAGAGAGCGACGTCCCCGTCAACTCCCGCTGTCCGGCGTCCTGCATTGCGTTGAGTTACCTGGCGGACACTGATCAACGTGTTCGACCAGGACCTCAACATCATCTTCTGCAAGGACCGGACCGTGGCCCAGTCCTCTTCCCGCGTTGCCTTGAAGATCCTCTGTCGTAGCCTCATTACGTTCAGCTCATGGGCACGCCAATTGACGGCGTTCCAGTCCAGAACGCCCGCAGGTCCGTTCACCTTGACGGCGTCCAACTTGCCCCTTGATTCATGAGGATTCCGACTTCAGCGTTCAAAGGCTCACCTGCCCACGTCAGCGCCCTTTCGGGCCCGGCAGCAAGGCCGGCATCCGGTCGGTTCCCCGTCACTACCGCTTGGAGGATCGGCTTCTCTGTGACGCGTCCCGTTGCCTTTCGGCCACCGGCATCCGCTTCTTGGGCATCCTGTCCCGCCGAGGAGTTCCGCCCCTCTTGCGATCGGCCTACCGGGCCACCTTGGTGGTCCGGACCCCGACGGGGTTTCCACGTTCCGCGTATGTGAGATGCGACCGGGTTGGGTGCTCCTCTAAACCCCGGGGCCAGCGGTGTTCCCACGTCCGACGCGGCGGTTCGGACGCCGCTCGCCGCCTCTTCCAGCGGCCAGGCCCTGACCCTGGTTCTCATCCCGTCACCCAGAGCTATCATTGACGAAGCCTCGTCGAGGAGTTCACTGACGTTCACCCGTTCGGTCTTCCCCTTGCCCGGCGCCCCCTTGACGGAGAGGGAGTTCCTTGGGCGTCTTCCCTGAGCTTCGCACCCCCGACAGGCGGGGCCTGCGGACGCACGTCAAGGCGGGGACTGATCTCGAACACTGATCAGGAACTACGCATCGGGCATAACCCGTCTCCAATCTGCGAGTTCACTCGCCATACGCGACCTCGTGTCGCACCGCCACCGATGAACTGCACGGTGTCCACGCCCATGGCGGCGGCCTCGTCGATGACGCGACGCCAGTCGCCGCCGGTCATCGTCCCGTGACCCTTCGTCGGACCCACCTGCGCGTAGCAGTGCGACGAGCACGTGAGCTGGCACCCACCGGTGATCTCCAACTCAAGGAACGTCACACCGCCCGGCGCGGTGTTGGCCGGCGGTTCCAGTACAGCAGTCATGAGGTGCTGTCCTCCCGATGGTTAGGGTGGCCGCTCCGGCGCTCGACCTGTCCAGGGCTGGACCCGGGGCGGGAGTCTTGGGCCCCCTCCCGCCGGAGTCTTGCGGAGCTCCGGCGGGAGAGGCATCTTTGGGTTGCGACCCTGACCCTGCGGTCGCCGTGGGGCCCCTCACCGGGGGCGGGTTGCCGCGTCAGCGGCGGCGTGGGGCGTTCGCGCAGCGGCAGTGGATCCGGCCCGCCCGGGCCGCACCACCGGAGGGGCTGACCTTGTCGTACGGCACCCAGGCGTCGCCTGCCTCGATCGGCTTGTCGCAGGCCAGGCACATCGCCACGCCGGTCAGCGCGTCGTGGTGGTCGCACAGGGCCACCACCGACCGGCCGAGCCGCCTGACACGGTCGACCTCGCCATGCAGGCCCGCAGCCTCGGGCTCCTCCAGACGCCGCCGGGCCTCGCCGACAGCGGCCAGCGCCACCCTCGCCGGAACGTCTTCCGGGGGCAGAACGTCGGCGAGCTGCTCGATCTGCGGGATCAGCTGCCCCAGGTAGTTGTGGAAGCCCTGACTGAAGAGCTTCACGCTCTGGTGGCGCGGCACCGTGCGCTGGTCCAGGAGCCAGGTCGCTGCGGCACGCATCGTGGCGGTGGACAGCGCGGGAGTCTCGGTCTCGTCACGGGTGGCGTTCACCGGGCACCCGCCTGGCGGTGGACCGGGCAGGCACACGACGCGAGCTGCGTGTTCAACGGTTCGAGGGCGGGCTCGTACCCGTACGGCACACTCACCGTGGCCCGCGGCGGGCCCACCACCACCCCGTCCCGGCGGACCGTGTACACCTCGATAGCCATCTTCGCCCCCCTGTGCGCGCCCCTCAGACGGGGCGGTACCGTTCGTCATGTCGACGCTCCTCCACAGCGTTGGCCAGCCCCGGGACCGGTCGCACGGTCGCCGGGGTCTGAAGGCCTCAACCTTCCAAGCACCGTGGGACTTCTGACTTCCCGTCGAGGGGTACCCATCATGGGTACTCTGGCTTTTGGGCCAGTTCCTCACCTCAGCCTCACGGGGCACTCATGACCGGTTATGAACCGCCAACCGCGCTACCGCGTACGCTCCTTCAGCGCCCCGACGTGAAAGCCGCCCTTGCCTCGCACGACTTCGGTACGGTGTTCTTCCTCGCACGGGCTGAAGTCGGCATCAGCTACTCGGCGATCGCTTCCGAATGCGATATCAAGCCCGAACGCGTGGGAACTCTCGCTAAGGGCCGCGGGCGCGTAACCACGTTCGACAAGATCGTCCGCATCGCTGATGCCCTCCGCATCCCCGGCCGCATGGTGGGGCTCGCCCCGCGCCCGTGGGAGACGCCGGACACGACCGTTACCGATCGCTATGGGGATGAGGTGCAGCGCCGCGAGTTCCTGAAGGCATCCGCCGGAGCGGGCCTCGCCGTGAGCCTGCCCGATATCGCACGACCCCCAGCGGGGCGCCGCATCGGTAGGGACGTCCCGGCGCAACTGCGACGGCGCACCGCCCGCCTGCGACGCCTGGACGACGTCCTCGGAGGCGGGGACACGTACCGGGTCTACCTCGGAGAGTACAAAGCCACCAGGTCGCTGCTGCGCGACAACTCGTGCACCGAGGAGACCGGCCGGGAGCTTCTCTCCGTCCTCGCCGAGCAGGCGCAGCAAGCCGGTTGGGCAGCGTTCGACGGCGGACGGCAGGCCGAGGCGACGGGACTGTACGAGGCAAGCCACAAGGCCGCCGGGGAAGCCGGCGATGCCGCCCTCGCGGGTAACGCGCTCGCCTTTCTCGCATATCAGCGGCTGCCCGGCGACCGGCAGGCCGGGGCGCAGATCGCGGCCCGGTCGTGTGCCACCGCCGGCCCTCACGCAGCAGCCGGTGTACGCGCGCTGCTGTACGAGCGCCTTGCCTGGGCTCACGCGGTCGCCGACCAGCCCGACCCGACAGAGCGCGCCCTGGAGGCCGCACACGCCGCGCTGTCCGAGGTCGATGACACCCCGCAACCCGACTGGGCCACCTGGGTAGACGCCACCGAACTCCAGATCATGACCGGCCGCTGCTGGACGGAACTGCGGCGCCCTCTCCGCGCGGTGCCGGCCCTGGAGAAAGCGCTCGCCCAGTACGACGACAAGCACGCCCGCGACAAGAGCCTGTACCTGTCCTGGCTCGCCGCCTCCTACCTGCACGCGGGCGAAGTCGAGCAGGCAGCCGCCGTGACGAGCCGCGCTCTCGATCTCTCCGCCGAGGTCGCCTCAGTGCGGCCCCGCGAACGGCTCGCCCCGCTCATTCACCGGCTGAGCAAGCACCGCTCGCTGCCGGCCGTCGCGGAAACCTTGGAGAAGGCCAGGGTCTGAGCGTCTACTCCGCCGTGGTGTTTGCGGCGATCCAGTCCAGGCATCCCTTCGCCCCGGCCTCGATCGGCACGGCCGCGATCTCCGGGTTCTGCCAGGGGTGATTCTTGAGCAAGTGGGCCTCCAGCTCCGCGTACCGGGCCTGGGTGGTCTTCAGCAGCAGCTGCCACTCTTTCCCCGTGCCGAACTCCCCGTCGTGCCAGAACGCGGAAATCACCGGGCCGATGATCTGCGCCCCCGCCGCGAGCCGCTCGCTCACCACCGACCGCGCCAACTCAACAGCCTGCTCCCGCGTCGGAACTGCCGTAGACACCTGCCAGAAGTCAGCCATGCGGACGAGGTTATCCCGCGCCTGAGGTGCACAAGAAGACAGCCTCGCACCCCTTGGCCGTCCACACTGGCGACTGCCGCACGGCCGGCAGGCAAGCACACCAAGCCCGCGTCCCGGCAAGAGGCCATGCGCGCGCTGGCCGACAGCATGCCCGCCTGCACGCACTGCCAGCCGCACCCCGAGCTGGGGATCCCGGATGGGTGTAGCTCTCCCTCTGGGAAGATCGCCGTGCTCAGGCTCCAGGCCGAATATGTGATGCGCGCCATGTTGGCCGGCCCGTAGGGTGCGCCCATGCCGACGACCGCCTCGTCTTTGTCCACGTATCCGCCGTTGAACGTGCAGGTGCACACACCCCGGCTGTCCTTGCTAGGGGCGACGGATGAGCTCCTGGAGGGCCTGGTCCCGACGGTTCGCAAGGGCGTGGTCACGCAGCCCCCGTGGCCCTTTGACGATCCGATGTCCCTCTATAAGGACAGCCCGGAGCGCGAGTGGAGCTGGCTGCGGGGAGTGTGGCGAGGCCGAGGCCGTGTCAGCGCGAGTCTGTGGCGTCTGTACTTCGTCGTGGTCATCGACGGCGAGCCGGTGGGCATGCAGGATCTGATCGGCACCGACTTCGCCGCGTTCGGAACTGTCACCACCTTCTCCTGGCTCAGTCCGGACGTGCGGGGCGGCGGCTTGGGCAAGGAGATGCGGCAGGCGGTGCGGCATCTGGCTTTGGGTGTAGCTCCTTCTCAGGGAGGCGTTGAACAGGACATTCGCCCATCGACAAGCGGTCTGAGGTGGTCGAAGATCTGCTTGTGACTGACGACGACCTCATCCTGGCTGTCCGTGCGCATGTGGCCGACCGGGAACTGCCCGACCCTGCGTCCGCGGATGACGTCCGGGCGGTGGAGCAGATGGTGGGGCATCCGATGCCCCGGCTCCTGCGGAGGCTCTACCTCGAGGTCGCCAACGGCGGCTTCGGGCCCTGGGAGGTGGTGTCCCTGACGGACACCGGCGACTGGTTCAGCGACTGTGCGGATCTCACGGAGGCATACCGTGACTTCGCTGATCCCGAGCATCCTCTCCAGCCGGGGATCGTTCCGCTCATGGACCGGGGCTGCGCCATGTGGGCTCTGATCGATTTCAGGACGGCCGACGGGCAGATGTGGGACTGGGACCCCAACCTCTGCTGCACCGAACATGCCCTGGCCCCTCTCGGGCAGTCGCTGGCCGAGTGGATCACCGACTGGCTGCGCGGCACCATGCCCGACGGGCCTTATCCGCTGCGTGAGTTGTCCGGCAGGAACTGCGCCACACGCTGATCAGGCTGGAGCTGGCATCCGTCCTGGTGAGAGCCCTCGTGAACGCGGCGATGTTCGTGAGCGAGATGGAAGCGCCAATACACGTCGAGGTCGCCGTTTCTGATCAACGCGCGGAGTTTGAGGAGGGCTTCGGCTCCGGCGAGGCCCCAGCGGGCGCCGGTGATGTCGAGCCGGTCGGCGATCAGGTGTCGGCAGGCCCCTTCGATCACTCCCGTCGCGATCGGCCAGCCGGCGGCGAGCGCACGGTCGTAATGGAGGAAGGGTTCCTTACTGGTCAGGTAGCGGACGCAGACGTCGGCGCCGTGACGCCGAGCAGGAGTCAACCGCGCGATGCGGGCCTGCCGGTCGATCGCCTTGGCGGTCAGGCGGGAACCTCCGGTGAGCACGGTCAGGGCCTGGATCGCAACCCAGTCCTCGGCGGCCGGATCGCCGGGATCGTGGAACGACCACGCGGCCTGCCAGAGGTACTCGAGGACGTGGACGAAGTCGACGACGATGTGGACGGTGACGCCCCGCAGGGCGGCCTCGGTCTGGATGAGGTCGAGCTGGTGCCGGGGGGTGTAGCTCTTCTTCAGGGAAGTGCTGAGCTGGCAGAACGCTGATTGGGGACGTAGGCCGGACGGCGTCCTCCTACCGTGGTGGTGAAGGGGCGTCGATGGGGTCGTTGACCGAGGAGCTGGAGGCGCGGGAGACCGTGGCCCGTGCCCGGGTTGAGGAACTCCCACACGTCGCCACGTTCCTGCGGGATCTGCGTCGGCAGCAGGACACGAGGTGACCTTGTCGTCGCATCGCCCTCGACCATCAAAGCCGCCTGGTCGTGAGCGAGTCGGGCGGGCAGTCCTCATGGGGTCGGACGCAGAGGCGGTCGTCACCCATGGCTTCACCAGTCGGTCTGTGTCTGCGGAAGCTGTGCTCGGATAACCACCGAGACTGCCACGGCCTGCTGCTGGTCCGCTGGGATCAGTTTCTTCATGAGCTGGATCACCTCTGCGCTGAACAGGGGGTACAGCGCGCAGTCGTCAACGCTCATGGGGCGGCGGTACGGCACGTGGACGTCCCGGAATCCAGCCCGCTCCAGCTTGCGTACGAAGTCGTCTTCGGACAGCGCCCCAGCCACGCAGCCGGCCCAGGCAGCGGGCTGGGTGAGGATCTGCGGCGGAAGCTCGTCCTGGCCGACGGTGAGGTCGGCGACGCAGAGCCTGCCACCAGGATGCAGGACGCGTGCGCATTCGGCCATCACGCGGGCTTTGCGGGGGGAAAGGTTGATGACGCCGTTGGAGATGATCAGATCCACCGTGTCGTCCGGGAGCGGGATGGCCTCCATCTCGCCTTCCAGGGGTTCGACGTTCGTCAGAGCGGCGTCGGCCGCGGCGTCGGCGGTGCGCAGGAGCATCTCGGGCAGGAAGTCGAGGGCGATGACGCGGCCGGTCGGGCCGGTGCGGCGGGCGGCGAGGATGGTGTCGATGCCGCCTCCGCAGCCGATGTCGAGAATCGTCTCACCGGGGTGGATGACGGCGAAGCGGAGGTGGTCGGCGACACCGAGGGCTCGGTCGATGGCGGCCTGGGGAACCTCGGCCAGCTCCTCGGGGGTGTAGAGCTTGCGGGCCACGGCGGCCGTGGACGCCGGGACGTTGCGGTAGGCGTCGCGGACCAGCTGCTTCACCTCGCCGCTGTGCATCAGATCGCGGCTCATCGGCCCAGCTCCTCCAAGGTCTCGTTCAGGCGCCGCAGGACGTCTGCGGGGATGTCCTCACGGCCCGTGCCGAGCAGGAGTCTGCGGAGCTCGACGGCGAATTCGAGCTCACCGCAGCAGCGCCGGCACAGGGACAGGTGCTCTTCCACCGCCTCGCGGTCCGCCTGATCGACCATGGCGTCGAGGTACTCCCACAGCTCCCGCACCGCCTCGGAACAAGTGATCAACGCACGCCCTCCTTCAGCAGTCCGTTCTCTTCCGCGTAGTCCCACATCTGCTTCTCGAAGAGCTTGCGGCCCCGGTGCAGGCGGGCGAGCACGGTCCCCAGCGGCACCCGGAGGATCGCCGCTGCTTCCTTGGCCAGGAAGCCGTGCATGTAGACCAGGACGAGCGCAACCCGGTAGATCTCGGGGAGCCGCAGCAGCACGGCGCGCACGTCCTCCTGTCCAAATCCCTGAAGGAAGTCCAGGTGGAGGCTGTCCGAGTAGGGGAAGGGATCTTCGTAGGCGATCTTCCGGTAGAGAGAGAAGTCCTCCACCTCCTCGAAGTCCACCGCGACCGGTTGCCTGGCCCGGGCCCGACTGCGGTCGCGACAGCAGTTGACGAGAATGCTCCGCAGCCACGCGGCACCCGCCGCCGGATCACGGAGCTGGTCGAGGCGTTCGAACGCCTTCACCATGCAGTCCTGCACCGCGTCCTCGGCGTCAGTACCGAGCAGGGACCGGGCGATCGTGTAGAGCCGGGGAAGCTCTGCCCGCACCATTTGGCGGAAGTCTTCCCTCTGGTCGGCCTCGGTGACCTGCACGCCTGCCACACCATAGAGACGATTCCTGACGCCGATTTTATTGCGTTTTGCCACGTTGCAATAACTTCATTTGCCCGTGCCGTCTTCATAGGCGAGAACATCAGTACGCCCGGTCGACCAAGGAGGCGCCATGACCACCGTCACGCATCGGAGGAGCACGGTCGGCACCGCCGGGAGCCCGGGAACGCTCCGACTGGGATCCGCGCTCATGGCGCTCGCCGGTCTGGCATTCGTCGGATACGCGGTGATCTTCTTCGTCCGCAACTTCACCGGCGCGTTCCTGGAACTGGGCATCGGCCCCGGCGAGGTGGATGTGGGCCGATCCGACATCCAGGCGTTCAGTCCCGAGCTGTACGACTACATCGCGCACCTGCACATCGCGGTGTCCGGCTTCATCGCGGCAGCCGGACTCGCCACTGCGGCGCTTGCCTGGTTCGGAGTCCGCCGCGGACTCCTGTGGGCCTATGTCACCGCGGTCGCCGTCCCCGTGCTCGGTCTGGCCGTCGCACTGCCCGCCCACTACCCGTACGACCTGGACACCCTCGGTCATCTCGGCCTCATCTACCTGGCCACCGCCGTGTTCGTCGTCGGGGCGCTGATCGCCCTGCGGCCACTACTGTCGGCACGGAGGGAGTGCGGCTGACCGCTCCGCCTTAGCCTTGATCCACCGGTCAATTGCCGGTCCAAGGCTTGGACATGAAGACGCGGATGCCCTCTGATCTGGGATGATGGGACTTCCGACGGTTCCACATCCACACAGCAAGAGAACACCCGCGAGATGCAATCTTCCCATGCCGCCGCGGCGGTGTCGGTCGCGTTCGATGACACGAATCTGGTCGGGCGTGCCGGGCTGGTCCCGGTGATGCGGCTGGCCGAGCGGTGCGGGCTTGCCCGTCTGACGGCCCCGAAGGTGAAGCTGACCGGGGCGAAGAACAGCGCGGGCGCCTCGGCGGACGCCAAGGTGATGAGCATCGTGGCCGGCATGGCCGCAGGCGCGGACAGCATCGACGACCTCGACGTCCTGCGCCACGGTGCCATGCCGACCCTGTTCGGCGGGGTCCGTGCCCCGTCCACGCTCGGCACGTTCCTGCGCGCGTTCACTCACGGTCACGCACTCCAACTCCACGCCGCGCACCGCCAGTTCCTGGCCGCACTGGCTGCGTATGCCCCGCTGCTGCCCGGATCCGGCCAGAAGGCGTTCATCGATGTCGACTCCACCCACAAACGCGTCTACGGCCGCACCAAGCAGGGCGCGGAGTACGGCCGGTTCAACACGACATGTATGTCAATCCCCTCGTTCTGTGGAGACCTTCTTATGCAGCCAGCTCCTTGGTGAAGCCGGGGAGCCCAACACAACGACCGCGCCCAGACCGAGGGGTGCGGCAGTGCGCCGTCTAGTGCTGTGACCGCATAGGTTCGCCGGGTGGGGTCAGGCCGCGGCGGCGAGGGGGCGCCCGCCCCATCGGATGCCTTTCTCGCTGCGGATGCGGGCGCGTTCACGGCGTTCGGCGGCCAGGACGTCGCGGTGGCGGGTGTTGGCGTTGCGCCAGCGCAGGTAGGCGTGCAGG
>NZ_JBQQCE010000294.1:0-12176 GCF_052245645.1 Streptomyces sp. KR55
AGTTGGTCCCAGCGGTCGAGGGCGGGCAGAGGACGCTGGTCGGCGGGCAGGCGGGCAGGCGGGCAGGCGGGCAGGCGGGCAGGCGGGCAGGCGGGCAGGCGGGCAGGCGGGCTGTCCGACGCTCGGTCAGGCTGGGCAGTGGCAGGTCGGGCGGGGTGACCGGCTCGGGCAGCGCGGTGGTAGCGGCGACGGTCGGGGACCGGCCTTCAGTCTCGGTGGCCTTGCGGGCCTCGAGCGCGACGACGTCTGCGGTGCAGGCCCCGACCGCGAGCGCGGCGTGGATTCCGGCGACCACATCGCCGTGTTGTAGGTGCCGGTGCAGGAGCAGGACATGGACCAGCGCCTTGGTGCCCTCGGTCTCGCCGAGGGCATACTTGGCCGCGGACCAGAACGCCTCGTGGGTGGGGGTGAAGGTGCCTTCACGGCGGGCCTGGTTGAGTGCCTCGGAGCCGGCCAGGGCTCCGGGTGTGGTCAACAGGACCTCCAGGAAGTGGTCCAGCACCAGCCGTTCGGCGCCCTTGGTGGTGAGCCTGGGGTGTCGGGCTATCTCCATCCGGCCGTGGAAGATGACGACCTCGCTGGAGCGTAGGAGCACGTGGACGGTGCGGCCGATGAACCGCACTGGGACGGAGTAGCGGCAAATACGGACCGCGACCATGCCGTAGCGGTCGACGCGAGGGTTGAACGCCAGCCCGGTCTCGAAGGGCGCTTCGGGCAGGGGCAGCAGGAGCGGGGCCTCGCAGCCGAAGTCCTGGCCGATGGTATGGATCCGCATCCCGATCCGGCGGTCTTCCTCGGTCTGCTCGAACCGGGCGAATGCCTCGTCGAGCTCATCGAGGGAATCGACTCGCGGGACCGGGGTCAGGTAGTTGCGGCGCCAGTAACCGACCTGGCCCTCCACCCCGCCCTTCTCATGGGCGCCGCGAAGGCCCGGCTCGCAGTAGAAGGGGTGATCGAAAAGTGCCGCCGGAAATCGGTCCAGTGCGGGTGCTCCTCACGCGAGCGACTTCTGCGGATCATCCGGGAGACCGCGGGCGAGAGGTTGTCGTAGCGGATCTGCCCCGCTGGGACACCGCCCAGAGTGCGGAACGCGTGGACGTGACTGTCCAGGAATGCTTCCTGCCCGCAGGAGGCGGTGATGCGGTGCACCGCCTTGCCCGAGTAGGCCAGGCGGAAGGCGAACAGGTAGCACTTGGTTCGCTCGCTGGGCAGGTCCCCCACGCCTCGCCGAAGTCGACCTCCGCGTCCATCCCGGGCTGGTTGTGCCGGATCACGAACCCCGCCGCAGGTGTCGCCCCCGCCGCCTCGGCGATCTCCTGGCGACGCCGGCTCACGTAGTCCCACACCGTCGGGTACGCGATCTCCGCACCGAGTTCCTGCTGGAGCCGGGTAAGGATCCGCTTCACGGTGTGCCGCTGCTTCGGCGGCACGTCCAGATCCTCCAGCAGCCATTGGTCGATCGTCTTCTTGAACGGCTCCAGCCTGGGTGAGCGCCGCCGCGGAGTCCGCCGCGGGGCGGGCACCCCCCCAAGAGCGGCTGATGCTCCAACTTGCCATCCAGACCAGCCAGATCATCCGCGCCCACCGAGGGCGACGCGCCGTCCACCCGACAGACCGGCTCGGCGCACAGCAGCCGCTGGGTCCCTCTTCGCCCGGAGCCTGCGACAGCCTCCAGCTCTCAGCCGAGTACGGGACCCCATCTCGACAACGAAGGAGGAACCGCACATGCCCCACCTGCAGGACCGTCCCGAACAGCGCAGGGTATACCTGCTGTTCGCCCACGAGGCGTACTACCCGGCCGCCGGCCAGGAGATCAACACCTCGCTCGTGGCCGCGGCTGCCCTGCTGCATCCGCATGTACGGCAGCCCGACGGCGCGCGCATCCACGACCGTCTCACCCGAGGCCGCCGACAGGGCGAGATCGTGCCGCTTCATGCGCTGGGCTCTTGCGGCACTGTGGCGTTCATCTGGCAGTGGCTGATCATGTTCTGGAACTGGATCGGGCGGTCTCAGGAGGAGATCGAGCAGGCGCGCAGGGACTGGATGACGGGGACCCGGTTCGGTGAGGTGAAGGGGTACGGCGGCGCCCCGCTGCCGGCTCCGGAGCTGCCGCCAGTGCCCTTGAAGCCGCGCGGCAGAGGGCGCTGCCCCGGAGGACTGGTCAGGCGGGGGTGAGCTGCTTCCAGATCTGGGCGCTGGTGCCGTTGCAGTCGTGGATCTGAAGCTGGGTGCCGTTGGTGAAGTTCGAGTAGGGCACATCCAGGCACTTGCCGGACTGGGGGTTGGTGAAGGCGGCCGGGGTGGGCTGGTCGTAGCGCCACTGCTGGGCGCCGGTGCCGTTGCACGTGTAGATCTGTACCTTGGTGCCGTTGGCGGTACCCCCGTTGGCCACGTCCAGACACTTGCCCGAGTTCGGGTTCACCATGGTGCCCTCGGGCGTGATCTTCCAGGTCTGGCCCAAGGAGCCGTTGCAGTCCCACACCTGCACCCTCGCGGCGTTTTCCTTGCTGGCGCCGCTCACATCCAGGCAGTGCTTGCCACCGTCGGGGCTGTAGGAGAACTCCGTGGGCGTGGACGCCGGGCCGGTCACGGTGAACGTGCACCAAGCGGACCAGGCGGACGGGCCGTCGGGGCCCTCGGCGCGGATCCGCCACTGGTAGTCACCCGGGCTGAATGTGCTGGTGGGAGTCTGGATTCCCCACTCGTGGCCAACCGGCCCCGTGCTGACCTGGAAGGTGCGGAACGGCTGCTCGCCCGGGCGCGCGAGCTCCATCGTCCCGCCCAGGTTGGGCTGGGGGTCCACGCCCTTGACCGAGGCGGCGAACAGCGGTGCGGAACTGTTGGTGGTGCTGAACGTCGGTGGGGTCTGAGCGCCACAGAACTGGAAGCCCTCGTAGGGGCCGTTGGAGATCCGCAACGTCTCGGGGACGTCGGGGGTGGCGGCCCACGCGGCGGTAGGAACGCTGAGGAAGGCGGCGGCCAGGCCCGCGGCCGCGGCGACCATGGAACGTATCCCTCGCATGCTCACTCCATCACAAGATCGATAATTCGGCCGCTGAGAAGTGCACACCATCGAACACCCGCATGTCAGCCTCCACAGCGCCGGCGTAAGAGTCCCGTCATCTCTTTTGAGGTGTGTCGACAGGCGCCCGCCGCGTCGAACGGGGGTACCGGCGGGCGACTCGCAGGAGAAGTCCGCGGGCTGGCCGGCACCGGTGAGGCAGAACGCTCGATTCCAGGCATCGTGCTGGCGGCGCTGTCCCTCCTGGTGATGCCGTTCCTGTCCGCGGCCCAGCGCCGCGCTGGGCGCGAGATCGGCTCGACCTCGGCGGTCGCCGACTCCAAGCAGACCCTTTTGTGTACCTACCTATCCGCGGTGCTGCTGCTCGGCCTGGTCCTCAACGCCACCCTGGGCTGGGCGTGGGCGGATCCGATCGCCGCCCTGGTGATCGCTGCAGTCGCAGCCAAGGAGGGCCGCGATGCTTGGCAGGGCAAGGGCTGCTGCGCAGCACCCGCCGCTGCAGTGCAGACCGAGGCCGATGCGTGCGGCTGCCAGCCCGGATGCGACTGCTGCGCCTGACCTGCTGAACCGACACCCGAAGCGCGCGATGCTGGAGACATGAAGGTCGAGCTGCTGACTGTCCCCGACTGCCCCAACGCCGCGACCGCCGCCGACCGGCTCCGTCAGGCGCTCGACGAGGCGGGCATGCACGACGTGACGTTCACGACGCGCCTCATCGCCGACCAGGACGAGGCCGAACAGGCAGGTTTCACCGGCTCGCCGACCTTCCTGATCGACGGCCGGGACCTCTTCGCCGAGCCCGGCCAGGCGCCGGGATTGACGTGCCGTGTCTACCAGACCCCGCACGGACTAGCGGGTGTCCCCGCGGCCGACCAGCTGCGACGCACCCTGTGTGACGGGATCACCTCACCATGATGACCACGGTCGCAGTGATGCCGACGGTGAGGATGGCTCCGCGCAGCACGGTTGGTGGCCCCATCTCGCCTGCTGTTCCGGGTTCGGGGTGCCGGGGTGGCTTCGTTGCCCCACGCACCGGCGGCCGCGAGGTTGAGGGCCGCGTCGGGCCAGCCGCCGGCCCGCTGCCGGATGTCGGTGAGGGGCTTGCGCACGGGAGTTCGGCGACGGCGGCGTCGCTCTCGGCGATACGGGCGCCGAGCACGTCGCGGACCGTGGTGTACGGCGGGATGCCGCCGTCACGTGCGCCGCTCAGGTCCCCTCGCCAGAGGCGGCACTCTCGATGATCCGGCACACGAGGGCCTGTTCTCCGCGGCCGGCGGCCTGGTCGGCTTGGGCGCGGGCGTGCTGGAGGGTCGTACGGAGGGCCTGGAGGTTGGCGATGCGGCGGTCTATGTCGTCGAGGTGTTTGTCGAGGAGATCGGTGACGAGAGCGCAGGGCTGTTCGCCGCGGCGCTGGAGGTCGAGGATGTCCTTGATTTCCTTGAGGCTGAGGCCGAGCGCCTGGGCCTGGCGGATGAAGCCGAGGACGGGCACTGCCTCGTCGGTGTAGGTGCGGTAGCCGGCGGCGGTGCGCTCGGGCGGGTCGATAAGGCCGTTGGCCTCGTAGAGGCGGACGGCCTTGGGGCTGAGCCCGGTGCGGGCGGCGATGCGGCCAACAGTGAGCATGAGGGGGGCTCTGTTCGTGCGAGTGCTGCCAGTGTGCGCTTGACCTTGCCCTAAGGACAAGGTTTTAGCGTCCGGTCATGAGCACAGATCAGGGCGACGGCTGTATGGCGGCGATGGCGGTGACACCGCTGAGCGGCCGGTGCGCCGAAGTCGTCGAGCGGGCCGAGCACGCCTGCTTCGGGATCAGCCCGTTCAACAGCTACTTCTCCACCGCCCGGATCCGCGAGCTGGCGGCCTGAGGGCTGGAGCGGTTCGAGCGGGTGGACTTCTTCGTGCCCGACGCGCCGAGCGCGTACACCTTCGAGGCGCTCGGCTACCCCCCGGGAAGGCCGCGTGGAAGGCGCGCAGGCAGGGCCAGTACACCCGCAACAAGATCATCACCGCGTTGGATTCGCTGGGCCGGGCAGACGCGGACCAGCGCGTGCTGGGCTGGGCCGAGCTGGAGAGCAATACGGCGTTCGGCCGCCTCCACGACAGCGGGCTGCGCCGGTACGCCGAGGACGCGGATTTCCGGGCGGCCTGCCGGGAGGCCACCGGGTGGGTGCTGGCCGGGAAGCTGCCCGCCGCTCAGACGCCGGACGAGGAACAGGTCGAGCGCGCGGTGCGCTACTTCCTGGCCGAGTTACCGCTGTTCATCGACACCCCGGCCATCGTCGGCGCCGCCACCTCTGTGTTCTGCTACCACCACCCGCCTGCTGTCCTGCGCCGCCTGTACGGAGGCGAGCTGACCTGGCGCCCTGCCGCCGGGCAGGGCTTCGCCGTGATCGCACCGGCCGTACGAGACTGAACGAGATAAGGAACCGTCCATGCAAACCAGTACGCGGGCTGATGCCGAGCAGTCCATAGAACTGGCCATCACCGGGATGACCTGCGCCTCGTGCGTGGCACGGGTCGAACGGAAGCTGGGCAAGCTGCCCGGCGTGAGCGCGACGGTGAACCTCGCGACCGCAACCGCGCACGTGACGCGACAGAATCCCGGGGTCGGGGTGGAGGAGCTGGTCGCCGCCGTCGAGGCCATCGGCTACGGGGCTGCAATACCCCGGGCCGAAGCCCCGGCCGCCGAGGAAGAGGCGGTGGACGCCGAGGGCGCGCACGTCGCCGGTCTGCGCCGCCGATTGATTGCCTCGGTGCTGCTGGGTCTGCCGGTCGTCGTCGTGTCGATGATCTCCGCCCTGCACTTTTCCGGCTGGGAGTGGGGGGCGCTGCTGATGGCGACTCCGGTCGTGGCGTGGGGGGCGTGGCCGTTCCACCGGGCAGCGGCCCTGAACCTGCGGCACGGGTCGGCGACGATGGACACCCTGGTGTCGCTGGGGGTGCTGGCCGCCTACCTGTGGAGCGCGGGGACTCTGGCACTGGGCGGGGAGCACCTGTATCTGGAGGTTGCCGTCGTTCTGACGGCGTTCCTGCTGGCGGGCCGGTTCTTCGAGGCCCGGGCCAAGCGGCGGGCCGGGGACGCGATCCGGGCGCTGATGGACCTGGGCGCCAAGGACGTCGTGGTTCTCCGCGACAGAACCGAAGTACGTATCCCGGTGGAGCAGTTGGCGGTCGGGGACCTGTTCGTCGTACGGCCCGGGGAGAAGATCGCCACGGACGGTGTGGTCGTCGAGGGCGCCTCGGCGGTGGACGAGTCGCTGCTGACGGGGGAGAGCGTGCCGGTCGAGGTCGAGCCTGGCTCGGCGGTGACCGGCGCCACCGTCAACAGCCATGGACGGCTGACCGTACGGGCCACGCGCGTCGGAGCGGACACCAAGCTGGCGCAGATCGCCGCGCTGGTGGAACGGGCGCAGACCGGCAAGGCGGCGGTGCAGCGCCTGGCCGACCGGATCTCCGCGGTCTTCGTGCCGGTCGTCATCGCCCTCGCGGTGGGCACGTTCGGCACGTGGCTGCTGACCGGAGCCTCGGCGGCGACCGCGCTCACGGCGGCCATCGCTGTGGTGATCATCGCTTGCCCATGTGCGCTCGGGCTGGCGACGCCGACCGCGCTGATGGTCGGCACCGGACGTGGCGCCCGGCTCGGGCTGCTCATCAGCGGGCCCGAGGTGCTGGAGTCGACCCGGCGGATCGACACCGTCGTGCTGGACAAGACCGGCACCGTCACCGAGGGCAGGATGCGCCTCGTCGACGTCGTCCCGGCCGACGGCGAGGATCGGCAGGGAGTGCTGCGGCTGGTCGGCGCCCTGGAGGATGCCAGCGAACACCCGATCGCCGCTGCCATTGCCAGCAGCGCGCACGAGCGCCTCGGTTCGCTGCCCGCCGTGACCGGCTTCGCCAGCACACAGGGCAGGGGTGTGACCGGGCAAGTCGAGGGACACACGGTCCGTGCGGGGCGGGTCGCGTGGCTGGAGAAACACGGCCTGGTGCTGCCCGAGGAGCTTGCCCGCGCGCGGAAGGAGGCCGAGGCCGAGGGCCGCACGGTTGTCTTCGCCGACTGGGGCGGGCAGGTGCGCGGCGCGCTGGTGGTCGCCGACACCGTCAAGCCCACTAGCGCCGAAGCGGTCGCCGAGCTCAAGCGGCTCGGGCTCACTCCGGTGCTGCTGACCGGCGACAACACGGCGGCTGCCCGGGCGGTCGCGGTGGAGGTTGGCATCGAATCGGTGATTGCCGAGGTCCATCCCGAGGACAAGGTCGCCGAAGTCGAACGTCTCCAGCATCAGGGCCGGGTGGTGGCGATGGTCGGCGACGGCGTCAACGACGCGGCCGCCCTCGCCCAGGCCGACCTGGGCCTGGCCATGGGCACCGGCACCGATGCGGCCATCGCCGCGTCGGATCTGACCCTGGTACGAGGAGACCTGCGAGCAGCGGCGGACACGATCCGATTGGCCCGCCGCACCCTTCGTACGATCAAGGCCAATCTATTCTGGGCCTTCGCCTACAACGTCGCCGCGCTGCCGTTGGCCGCTGTCGGCATGCTCAACCCGATGATCGCCGGAGGTGCCATGGCGTTCTCCTCGCTCTTCGTGGTCTCCAACAGCCTGCGGCTGCGGCGCTTCCAGCCCCTGAATCGCTGACGGCTGACGACCACCAACGGCCCGATTCCTCCAGCACCCGCTTCTGTGATCTGCTGGAGGAAACCGGGCCGACTCGTCACGCCCGCGGGCAGCCGCCGTCGGTGCCGCTCGTATCGTGTGGTGACGCGCCGCCCGGCGGTCGCACCAGGGAGCGGCCCTTGGGAGGAGCGCCATGCTGCACGTCCGCATCCCGGCCCCCGCGCTGGCACAGTCTGGCAACCTCCTGCCGCGGCGTGATCTGGCCGCCGTGTGGATCCTCATGGTCCTGCTCGCCGGGCTGGCATGGGTCCTCACCGTCGCCCAGTCCCGCGACATGGCCATGGAGCCGGGAACGATGGGTCTGGCGCTGCCGCTCTTCCTGCTGCTGTGGGTGACCATGATGGTGGCGATGATGTTCCCCTCGGTGGCGCCGGTGGCCATCACCTGGGCGCGGGCGATCGGCAGGCAGTCGGTCGGCGCCACCCGCGCTGCGCGCATCGCCCAGTTCGCCGGGGGCTACCTGCTCTCCTGGACGGCATTCGGTCTGGTCGCCTACGGGGTACTGGCGGCGACCGGGAGGCTGGTGGACGCGAACCCCGATGCAGGTCGCTGGCTCGGCGCCGCTGTATTCCTGCTCGCGGGGCTGTATCAGTGCGGGCCGCTGAAGCGGGTGTGTCTGCTGCACTGCCGCAACCCGCTGGCGCACCTGATCCGGTACGCGCGCTTCCGGCCGTGGGCCCGCGATCTGCGCGTGGGCGCGCACCACGGGCTCTACTGCGTGGGCTGCTGCTGGGGCCTGATGATCGTCCTCATCCCGCTCGGTGTGATGAACGTGGGCGCCATGGCCGGGCTGGCGGCGGTGATCTTCTTGGAGAAGCTGTGGCGGTGGGGCCCGTGGCTCACCTGGGCGGTCGGCATCGCCTTCCTGGTCCTGGCCGCACTCGCCCCGTTCCAGGGCGGGCTGCTGCCCGGCCTTCAGATGTCCGAGTCGTCGATGTAGCCGTTCGCTTCCTGGGCCGGTGAGGCGCACGCTGGAACGGAGGCCGCCTCGCGATCCCGACAGCGGGCTCGGGACACGCAGTCTCGCCACTCCGAGTGAGCTCCCCTGGGCTCGACGGGAGGGAAGCGACATGACAGAGCAGGTCACTACCGATACGCGGTGGCACCTGGTCGGCGACTGGTTCGATGTGTGCAAGTGCGCCATTCCGTGCCCCTGTACGTTCGCGCAGCCCCCCACCTACGGCGACTGCGAAGGCGTGCTGGCCTGGCACATCCGGGAAGGCAACTTCGGCGATGTGCGGCTCGACGGTCTCAATGTGCTGATGCTCGGCTCCTTCGTCGGCAACGCCTGGGCCCGCGAGCACACCGACGCGTACGCCGCGGTCTTCTTCGACGAGCGCGCCGACGACCGGCAGCGCGCCGCCCTCCAGAGCATCTTCGGCGGTGAGGCGGGCGGATGGCCGGCAGAGTTCACTGAGATGTTCGGCCCCGAGATGCGGGGTATGGAGTTCACTCCCATCCGAGTGGAGATCGACGAGGATCTGGGCGCCTGGCGCGCGGAGATCCCCGGGCGGGTATCGGCAAGCGCCGAGGCGCTGACCGGACCGACCACCCCGGAAGGGGCACGGGTACAGGTGCACAACGCGCCGGGCGCCGAAGTGGGGCCGGGTCAGGTCGCCACCTGGGGACGGGCCACCACCGACCGCGCCGACGCGTACGGCTTCTCCTGGGAGCGCTCGGGAAAGTCGAGCAAGTACTTCCCCTTCGACTGGACCGGCCCGGACTGAGAGCTGAGCGGCCCTGCGCCGGGTCGGCGTGGCACTGCGTCAGTCCGTTGGCCAGGCCGCGTAATCCGGCCCTCGGGCATGACGCGGTACGGGCAGCACGCGAGGTCTCGGCTTCAGCTGCGCGAATCCGACCCCGACGCCTACGGGACGCGGGCGGGCTTGCGGGCGGCGAGGCGTTCGACGACGCCGAGCTTGAGCCGGTCCCGCTGCTCGATCTGCAGGCCCGCTGCCTGGACGTGCCGGAGCGGTCGGCGCAGCAGGTGCGCACCGCCGAACGGAACGGTGACCAGCTCGATGAGCCGCTGGAGCGCGCGGAGAGGCCAGGCGGAGCTGGGGACGTGGTCCAGCAGCAGGAGTCGGCCGCCGGGCTTGAGCATGCGGCTCATCTCGGCGATGGCGCGCTGGTCGTCGGGGATCGCGCACAACGACAGGGTGCACACCACGGTGTCGAAGGAGGCTTCGGGGAACGGCAGGGCCTGGGCGTCTGCCTCGCGCAGGTCTGCGGTGCGGCTGAGCTCGTGGGCGCGGCGCCGGGCGATGGCCAGCATCTGTGGGCTCCACTCGATGCCGGTCAGCCGGACGCCAGGAGGGTGGAGGGGCAGGTTCAGTCCGGTACCGATGGCGACCTCCAGCACGTCGCCATTGGCCTGGGAGCAGACCCAGGTGCCGCTCTCGGCGAACAGAGTGCGGTCGAAGAACCGCATCTGCCGGTCGTACGAGCGGGCGTGCTTGTCCCAGTAACGGCGCAGTCGCTCGTTGTTTCTCGGCTTGGGCACGGTGCCATCCTCTGCGCTGCGCCTCGCTTCCGCACGCGCGGTTGGCTCGCCAGCGGGTGGTCGGCCGGTTGGCTTCCCGGCCAACCACCCCCGGGGTCTCTGCCCGCGAGCGCGGTCGGGTCAGTCGGCCGCCGGGCCGTGTAGTCGCCGGCCTGCTGCACCGCCGCGACGAGTACGGCGCTGTCCACGTCGGCGCCTTCGCCCAGGCGGATGGTGGTGCGTCCGGCCTTCACGTCGGTGCTGGAGGAGCGGACGCCGGGGATATCTTCCAGCTCGTTGTCGATGAGTAGGCCGCAGCTGGTGCAGTGCATGCCCTCGACGAGAAGCACCCTCTGGGGACCGGGGTCGGTGTCCTTGTTGCGGCTGAAGAGCTTCATGCCTTGTCTCCCTGCTGTAGCAGGGAGATTCCCTTCGGCTGCCCGTGGGGGCCGGGAGGGCTTCACGCGTCCGCCTCCGGCATGGGGCCAGGACTCGCACCGTGGTGCTGCGCGTGCTGTTGGTGACCGAGCCGCCCGTCCGGCGGCTCGGGCCTCGATCTCGATCGAGGCGTTGTGGTCGGCGTCGTCCTCGTGGCCGCAGTGGACGCAGGAGAACAGGCGACCGCATCCCTTGCGGGACTCCGGGTCGGTCTTCCCGCAGGTCTGCGAGGTATGAAACGCCGGGACCGCGATGATGCGGGAGCCGTACATCCCGGCCTTGCACTCCAGTTGCCGACGCCGTGTCGGTGGGAGCCTGCCTGTCGGGCCTCTGCACTGCCCCGGCTCCGCGAGGGGGAGGGGGCGGCACAGGGGTCCGGCAGGTCAGGCGCCAACCGGCTCCACCTCGGGCTGGCGGTTGACGTGCTGCTCCAGGAGGTCACGTACCTGCGCCATGGACGTGACGGGGACCGGCTCGTCCTCGGTGTCCGTGACGACGAAGGTGTAGTCGTGGGTCGCGAAGCCCTCGCCGTCGTTCTTCCGGTAGTGCAGGTGCGGGCCCTCGGCGAGGGGGAACAGGGCGCTGGTGCCGTCGATGCCGACCCACAGCTTGCGGTTGTTCAGCAGGTTGTGTGCGGGGTCGACCTTTCCGGACAAGAGCGCGGCCTGGTGGGCGGCACCGTCCAGGGCCGCCTCGGACAAGCGGTCGATGAGGTCCTCGGTGCTGCTGGGCAGGTCCTCCTCCGTCTCCTCCATGTTCAGCCCGTACGCCGAGGAGGACGGGGGGACGGGATGCGCGTGAGCGCACGGAGTGAGCCCAATGAACGAGTCGAGCAGTTCCATGACGCCGAAAGCGAGGGCGAGACCGAAGGCGCCGGTGAGCGCGCTGGACACGGCGGACGGCAGGCCCGGCACGTAGGAGCCCACCAGGCCGCCGAGGCCGGCGGCGGTGAACAGAATGACGGCGTCGAGGCTTCCACGGCGACGGCGCCGGCGCGGGTGGTGATGGCCTGCCTGGTCTTGGCCATGAGGTTTTGCTCTTTCTTGGAGTCGGAATTGGTCGGAAACGCAGGTAGGCCGCCTGATCTGGGATCAGGCGGCCGAGGGAAGAGGACCGAGCAGGCCATCAGGCTCGTCGCGTTGACCAGCGGCGGTCGCGTGCTCGTCCAGACGCTTGTTGGAGAGTTCTCCTGTGCCGGCATTCGGGGACCGCTCGGTGCGACGTCCCCGCGGCCGTCTCCTGGCACGACTGCGGGGCATCCGCCGTGCACGGCGACGGCGAAAGCTCCAGCTGCGCCGGGGAGGCGGGCATGAGATCCATGTGGGCACCCCACCCGCTGACCCCGATCAGGCTGGCGACCACCAGCCCCGACCACCGGTCACGATCAGGCAACGCGTCGCGTGGGATGCCGTGGTCGGGGTCATGGTCGGGGACCACGGGTGTGTCAATTTAACGGCTGATCTTGGTTGTTGAGTGGTCAGTTGTTGCTCGGGGTCAGGCGGCCCTCGAAGGCGATCTGGAAGGCGTTGAGTGGGGCCTTCCAGCGCATGGTCCACCGCTTGCG
>NZ_JBQQCE010000295.1:0-12151 GCF_052245645.1 Streptomyces sp. KR55
ACCTTGTCCTGGAAGACGGCCACGGCCTCCGGCGGCGGCGCCAGCAGCGCCGTACCCACCGCCTCGAACTCGGCGCGGTGCGCCACGATCGCCGCCTGGTGCAGCCGTGGCACGAACACGTCGATGCCGCGCCGGGCGCACTGGTCCAGGGCGAACTCGACGTACGCGGCCGGGGACAGGCCCTCCGGCTCCAGCTCGGCCGTGTCGGCGGCGGCCAGTACGGGCGAGTCGGGGTCGCCGTGCGTGGCGTGGATCTCGACGGCCCGGTCGCTGGGATTTCTCCGCAGCTGATCCATGAAGAACACGTTCTCCGCGTACGTGCGGTTGAGCCAGACGCGTACGCGAGAGACCATGCAGGCCGCCTTTCACGGTTCGCGGGCACGGCGGAGCGAGGCCGGCCCGGCCTGGGGTGGTTGGAGGTACACCGAACCGCCCCTGGTGAAGGGAGTTTCGTGGCGGTGGTGTTGGGGCGATCATACGGCTTCGCGGACCCGCCGCGTGCAACGTGCGTGTTACGGATTTTCCGGTCGTGCCCACCCGCTGCGCGGGTGCCTGCTAGGGCCTGTCCGGCGGATCAGGTCGGCTCCAAGGGGCGGTGACTGATCGGCGCTGGTGAGCGGGGTCTGGTGCGTGCAGCTGCAAGGCGGAGGAGGGAGTCGACGCGATGGGGGCCCCTCCCGCGCATGGGGGTCCCCCCGCTCGAGCGAAGTCGAGCGTGGGGGAGAAGCCGAGCGTGGGGGAGTCGGCGAGTGACGACAACGCGGCAGATGTGCGTGCCAGACCCCGCGATTCCGGCATGATCCGCCGGACAGGCCCTGGCCCGCCGGTACGCTCGGGTCGCCCTTGCCTGACGAGCCGCGGCTGTGTTCTCGTGGTCCCGTCCGTGTGATCGTGAAGGGGGCGACAGGTGACATCGACGGCCGGTGGTGCCGGGCAGCTGCTGGCCATCAGCGACCTGCACATCGGGTACGCCGAGAACCGCGACCTGGTCAGGGAGATGCGCCCCCACTCCGACGACGACTGGCTGCTCGTGGCCGGTGACGTCGCCGAAACCGTGGCCGACATCCGCTGGGCGCTGGAAACCCTCGCGGGCCGCTTCCGCAAGGTGATCTGGGTGCCCGGCAACCACGAACTGTGGACCCACCCGTCGGACCCCGTCACCCTGCGCGGAGTCGCCCGCTACGAGCACCTGGTCGAGGTGTGCCGTGAGCTGGGCGTGACGACACCCGAGGACCCTTACCCGATCTGGGACGGCCCCGGCGGCCCGGTGGCCGTGGCGCCGCTGTTCCTGCTGTACGACTACAGCTTCCTGCCCTCCGGCTGCACGACCAAGGACGAGGGCCTGGCCTACGCGCACTCGACCGGCATCGTCTGCAACGACGAGTACCTGCTGCACCCCGACCCCTATCCCACGCGTGAGGACTGGTGCCGGGCCCGGGTCGCGGAGAGCGAGCGCCGGCTCGCCGAGCTCCCCGAGGAGCTGCCGACCGTCCTGGTCAACCACTATCCGCTGGACCGGCACCCGACGGAGGTCCTCTGGTACCCCGAGTTCGCCATGTGGTGCGGCACCCGGCTGACCGCGGACTGGCATCGCCGGTTCCGGGTGGAGACCATGGTCTACGGGCACCTGCACATCCCGCGGACCACCTGGCACGAGGGCGTCCGCTTCGAAGAGGTGTCCGTGGGCTACCCGCGCGAATGGCGCAAGCGCCCGCAGCCGCCCGGCCGGCTGCGCCGCATCCTGCCGAGAGAGGAAGCGACCCGGTGATCGAGGAGCTGCTGCCCGATTCCGTGGTGGCCGTCGAGGCGCACGGCGACGACGGGACCGAGCCGGCGCCGCTGTACCCGGAGGAGGCGGCGGTGGTCGCGCGGGCCGTCGCCAAGCGCCGGCGTGAGTTCGCCGTCGTACGCGGCTGCGCCCGCCGCGCCATGGAGAAGCTCGGCGTGCCGTCGCAGGCCGTCCTGCCCGGGGAACGCGGCGCCCCGCGCTGGCCGGACGGCCTGATCGGCAGCATGACCCACTGTGACGGCTACGGCGCCGCCGCCCTGGTCCGCGCCACCGACCTGGCCTCCCTCGGTATCGACGCCGAACCCCACGCACCGCTCCCGGAGGGCGTCCTGGAGTCCGTCGCCCTGCCGGGCGAGCAGGACCGGCTGCGCCGCCTGGCCGCGGAGCACCCCGCGGTCCCGTGGGACCGGCTCCTGTTCAGCGCCAAGGAGTCGGTCTACAAGGCATGGTTCCCGCTCACCCGGAAGTGGCTGGACTTCTCGGAGGCCGACATCGACCTCGTCATGGATCCGCACGGGCGGACGCACGGCCGTTTCCGCGCCGCACTGCTCGTACCGGGCCCCGTCGTCGGCGGCGAACGCCTCGGCGGCTTCGAGGGACGCTGGACCGTCCAACGGGGCCTGGTGGCAACGGCGGTGGCGGTGCCGCACATCTGACCGCGGCCGGAACCGTCAGGGCTCCGGGCACCAGCTCTGCAGCAGGCGGAAGAACCCCTCCTCGTTGCCGGTCAGGCCTGCGGCCGCCAGCGCCTGTTCCGCCTCGGCGAGGACGGCGGGCGGGACGACGGGTGGCATACGGGCGTCCGGTGGGCCGGCCGCGGTGTCGAACGCCGCTCGTACCGTGTGCAGCAGTCGAAGGTAGGCCTGCACGGCCATGCGCTCGCGGTCGGTCAGTACGGCTGTGGGCATCGGTCGGCTCTCCCCGCCTCGTCGTGGCCTCACGTGCCCGGAGGGCACGTACGCCCCGCTCACCGGTGGCGCCCCTCCAGCTTGCCGTCCACCACTGACAATCCGGCTCTGCCGCCCCTCGGTTCGCCCGCTCAGCGGAGGCGAAACGTCATCGAAGGACGCTCGGCGGCCTCAGCCCTGCGGGCCCAGATACCCCAGCGACGCCTCGATCCGCCCGGCGAGATGATCCCGCTGCACCGGACCGCGCAGCGCCGAACCGGCAAGCCACGTACGGCATTTGCTGGCGAGCAGCAGCCCGAAGCTCTCCGCCTCCTTCTCGTCGGCGAGGTCGAACCGAGTGCGCGCGGCGACCTTCAGGACCGTCGCCTGGAGATCGGCGTTGTCGTCGAGTAAACGGGCCGCGACCGCGGCGCCCTCGACGTGATGGCTGCAGTGCCCCCGCTTCATGTGCCACAGCTCGTGCCCGAGGATCACCAACTGGTGGTCGGGCGCGGTGCGTTCCTCGATGACCACGAGGTCCTGGTCGGCCATGTCGAGCCACAGCCCGCTGGCCGTGCCGGGCGGGAAGGCGGCCGTACGGAAGTGGACGGGGCGGCCGCGGCGTCTGCTCATCGCGTCGCACAGGGCGGCGTACAGGTCGGCGGGCGTGGCCGGCGCGGGCAGCGTGAGCTCCGCGACCAGCTCGCCGCACAGCCGGCGCATTTCCCTACCGATGCCCACAGGTAACCCCCGGATCACGACTCGGGCCGCTGCACGCTCTCCAGGAGCATGTCCAGCCACTCGGCGACCTTGTCACGGTGCTGGTCGGTGGGCAGTTGGGCGGCCCGCCAGGCGATGCCGCGGACGCCGTGGTCCTGCAACAGCCGCTCCAGCGGGTCGTCGGCGGCCGCGGCCGCCTCCCGCTCCCGGTCGGCGAGCTTCTGCAGCAGCTCCTGCTCGGTGCGCTGGAGCGTGCCCGCGAGCGCCTCCGGGTCCTCGGCCGTGAGGAATCCGGCGTGCACCCGGAAGAAGCGCTGGATGGCGTCGCAGTGCTCCATGGTCGGCCGCCGGTCGCCGTTGATGAGGGCGCCGGCCTGCTGCCGCGACATGCCCGCGCCGTCGGCGATCTCCTGCTGGGTGTACCTGCGCCCGTTGGGTTTCAGCCGGGTGCGGCGCAGCAGGTCCAGACGCTGCAGGAACCGGGCCTGTACATCGGGCTCGCCTGCCGGGCGCCCGCTCAGCAGGTCCTTGACGACGGGCTCGGGGACACCGGAGGCCACGGACAGCCGGGCGGTGTCGAAGACCTCCGCGTGCGGTACGCCGAGCCGGCCGGCGAGCGCGGTGACGCGGGCGATCACGGCCGGCAGCGTGGCCGTCGCCGTGGCGCCCGGAACCTCGTAGCCATCCGTCACCGACAGGTCTCCTACGTCTCTCACAGGCTTGTGGTCAGTGGTTGCCGTGAACTTCCCGGAGATTAGCGGGTGCTTCGAACTCACATCCAGGTCTCGCCACAACTGTGGCCAATTTCAGCCGTCAACGGGCATGAAATGCCACGATAGTTGACATCGCAAGCGTCGGGGCAGCAGGATCGGGACGCCGCGTGAAGGCCGCATAGGCAAGAGGGGTGACCTCCCGATGGCACATCAGGCAGGAGGGCAGCGGTCCGCGCTGCGGTCCGTCCCCGAGCGTTCCGAGGTGCGGTCGTATCTCCAGGACTACGCCACGTTGCTCGAGGCCGTCCCGTTTCCGTCCGTCGTCGTCGACCACTGCTGGGACGTCGTCCTGGCCAACAGCGCGTTCCAGAGCCTCTTCCGCGAGATCGGTCCGCATCCGACGGCGATGCCGGGCGAGAACTTCCTCAGGTTCGTGCTGTTCCACCCCGAAGCGCCCGCCGTCCTCGGCGAGCACGAGTCCCGCTGGTTCCTGCCGATGCTGGCCCACTTCGCGGCCGCCGTGGAGCGGCACGGGCACGACCACGGACTGCAGGCGATCCGCCGGGAGATCGCACAGGATCCGATCATGGAGGCCGCCTACCGGCAGGGCCTGCCGCACTGGATCCGGTCCGTCGGCGAGGCCGCCGTCGAGCACGACGGGGCGGTCCGCCCGCTGCTGCACCCCGACCCGCGCTGGGGCGCCACCGAGTGCCGCATCGTCGGCGAGACCCCGAGGACCCTGCAGGACATGGGATACACCCGGCTGACCATGGTGCTGCGCGAAGTGCGCCGGCCGGCTCCCGCGCCGCGCCGCCGGCCGCGCGACCGCCGTACGGCGAGCCACCTCAGCGTGGTGCCCGCCCCCGAGGCCTGACCGGGCACCGTCGGCGTTCAGGTCGCCGGCGGCGCCACGGTCGGGGTTTCCCTGCATCCGCCGTGCGCGAGGTGTTCCGCCGACCTGTGCTGTGTGACATATTACTGCTGTGGGCAACCAACTCACCTGCGATGTCGTGGTCGTCGGGGCCGGAATGGTGGGCGCCGCGTGCGCCCTGTACGCGGCCCGGGCCGGCCTCGACGTCGTCGTGGTCGACCGCGGTCCGGTGGCCGGCGGCACCACCGGCGCCGGTGAGGGCAATGTCCTCGTCTCCGACAAGGAGCCGGGCCCCGAACTGGACCTCGCGCTGCTGTCGAGCCGGTTGTGGGCCGACCTTGCGCAGGAGTTCGGGAAGTCCGTCGAGTACGAGGCCAAGGGCGGCGTCGTGGTGGCGTCGACCCCTGACGGGCTCACCGCACTGGAGCGCTTCGCCGCCGGGCAGCGCGCCGCAGGAGTCCTCGCGCAGCCGGTTGCGGCCGACACGCTGTACGACCTCGAACCCCACCTCGCCCCGGGCCTTCCGGGCGGCGTGCACTACCCCCAGGACTCCCAGGTCATGCCCGCCCTGGCCGCCGCCGAACTGCTGCGGGCCTCCGGCGCCCGCCTCCTCACCGGCCGGAACGTGACGGACGTACTGCGCACCCCGGACGGCACCGTCCGGGGAGTCCGTACCGAGCGGGGCGATGTGCACGCCCCGGCGGTGGTCAACGCGGCCGGCACCTGGGGCGCGGAACTCGCCGCGCTCGCGGGCACGTTCCTGCCCGTCCTCCCGCGCCGCGGCTTCGTCCTCGTCACCGAACCGCTCCCGCGCCTGGTCCGCCACAAGGTGTACGCCGCCGACTATGTGGCCGACGTGGCCAGCGACTCGGCGCAGCTCCAGACCTCGCCGGTCGTGGAGGGCACCGCCGCCGGGCCGGTACTGATCGGCGCGAGCCGCGAACGCGTCGGCTTCGACCGGACCTTCTCCCTGCCCGTCGTCCGGGCCCTGGCGGCGGGCGCGACCCGGCTGTTCCCGTTCCTGGAGCGGGTTCGCGCCCTGCGCGCCTACCTCGGCTTCCGCCCGTATCTGCCCGACCACCTGCCCGCCATCGGCCCCGACCCCCGGGTCCCCGGCCTGTACCACGCCTGCGGCCACGAGGGCGCGGGCATCGGGCTCGCCACCGGCACCGGTCACCTGATCGCGCAGGTGCTCACCGCGAAGACCCCCGATCTCGACCTGACGCCGCTGCGTCCCGACCGCTTTCCCGCACCCGAGGAGGGCCCGTGAACCCGCTGGAGCTGGCGCGCGCGCAACCGGGACCGGCCTTCACGGTCACCCTGGACGGCCGCGCGATCGAGGCACTGCCCGGCCAGACGGTCGCCGCCGCGCTCTGGTCGGCCGGCGTCACCTCGTGGCGAGCCACCCGGGACACGGGCCGGCCGCGCGGGATCTTCTGTGGGATCGGCGTCTGCTTCGACTGTCTGGTGACCGTCAACGACCGCCCGAACCAGCGGGCCTGTCTGGTGCCGGTGCGGCCGGGCGATGCGATCCGTACGCAGGAGGGGACGGGCCACGATGACTGAGCGCGCGACGACCGGGCGACCGCACCTTGCGGTGATCGGCGCGGGTCCGGCGGGGCTCGCCGCCACCGTTGCCGCGGCGGCGCGCGGGGTCCGGGTCACGCTGGTGGACGCGGCGACCGAGGCGGGCGGGCAGTTCTACCGGCAGCCCGCCGCCGGGCTCGGCGCCCGCCGCGCGCAGGCCCTGCACCATCACTGGCGGACCTGGCGGCGGCTGCGGGACGCCCTCGCCGGGCACGTCGAGGCGGGCCGCGTCACGCACCTGACGGACCATCATGTGTGGTTCGTGGAGCGCGGGCCGTCCGGCAACTGCACCGTGCACGCACTGCTCGGCCCCGAGCAGGAGGAACCCGCCACCGTCCGGTCCGACGCCGTCCTCCTCGCCACCGGCGGATACGAGAGGGTCCTGCCCTTCCCCGGCTGGACCCTGCCCGGCGTCGTCACCGCCGGCGGGGCCCAGGCCATGCTCAAGGGCACCCTCGCCGTGCCCGGACGCACCGCCGTGGTCGCCGGAACCGGCCCGTTGCTGCTTCCGGTGGCAACCGGCCTCGCCGCGGCCGGCGTCGAGGTGGCCGCGCTCGTCGAGTCCGCCGGCCCCGCGGCGTTCCTGCGGCAGGCCCGCGCGCTGGCGGCACAGCCGGACAAGGTCGCCGAAGGGGCCGGATTCGCGGCCCGGTTGCTCCGGCACCGGGTACGCACTCTCGTCCGGCACACCGTCGTCGAGGCCCACGGCACCGACCGGCTGGCGGCGGTCACCGTCGCCGCCCTCGACGCCGACGGCCGGATCCGGCCGGGCAGCGAACGCCGTATCCCCTGCGACACCCTCGCCGTCGGTCACGGCATGCTGCCGCACACCGACCTCGCCGAGACCCTCGGCTGCCGCCTCGACACAACCGGCGTGCACGTCGACGACGAACAGCGCACCGACGTCCCCGGCGTCTGGGCGGCCGGCGAGACCACCGGCATCGGCGGCTCGGCGCTCGCCCTCGCCGAGGGCCACATCGCAGGATGCTCCGCCGCCGCCCGCCTGCACGGCACCGCACCCGACCCGCGCACCTGGGCCGCGGCGGCGAGGTCCCGTACCCGCCTGCGGGCGTTCTTCGCCGCCCTCGACACCGGGTACGCGCCGCCCGCGCAGTGGGCCGAACAGGTCACCGACGACACCGTCGTGTGCCGGTGCGAGGAGGTCACCGCGCAGGCGGTCCGCGTGGCCGTGCGGGAGCTGGGCGCCGGTGACCTGCGGACCGTGAAGCTGCTGACGCGGGCCGGGATGGGCTGGTGCCAGGGCCGGATGTGCGGGCCCGCGGTCGCCGGGCTCGCCGGGTGCCCGGAGACGGCGGAGCGCAGGCCGTTCGCCCGGCCGGTGCCGCTGGGCGTGCTGGCACACGCGGGCGAACCGGACGACGACTGATCGGGCCCCACGGCCGCCGACAGTGAAATGTCACACCGTATGGAGAGGGACCACACCGCAGATGACCGTCACCGAGAACCGACCCTGGCGCGGCGTCCTCGTCGCCACCGCGCTCCCACTGACCGACGACCTCTCCGTCGACCACGACGCATACGCCGAGCACTGCGCCTGGCTGATCGAGAACGGCTGCGACGGCGTCGTCCCCAACGGCTCCCTCGGCGAGTACCAGGTGCTCACGCCCGAGGAGCGCGCCCAGGTCGTGGAGACGGCCGTGGCCGCGATCGGCGGCGCCCGGGTGATGCCCGGGGTCGCCGCGTACGGCTCGGCGGAGGCCCGGCGCTGGGCCGAGCAGGCGCGGGAGGCGGGCTGTGCCGCCGTGATGCTGCTGCCGCCCAACGCCTACCGCGCCGACGAGCGGTCCGTCGTGGCGCACTACGCCGAGGTCGCGAAGGCCGGCCTGCCGGTCGTGGCGTACAACAACCCGATCGACACCAAGGTCGACCTCGTACCCGAACTCCTCGCACGGCTGCACGGCGAGGGCCACATCCACGCAGTCAAGGAGTTCTCCGGCGATGTGCGCCGCGCCTACCGGATCGCCGAACTCGCCCCGGACCTGGACCTGTTGATCGGCGCCGACGACGTCCTGCTGGAACTCGCCATCGCAGGCGCGAAGGGCTGGGTGGCCGGCTACCCCAACGCGCTGCCGAAGTCGACCGTCGAGCTGTACCGCGCCGCCGTGGGCGGGGACCTCGCGACGGCCAAGTCGCTCTACGCGCAGCTGCACCCGCTGCTGCGCTGGGACTCCAGGGTCGAGTTCGTGCAGGCGATCAAGCTGTCCATGGATGTGGTGGGCCGCCACGGCGGCCGCTGCCGTCCGCCCCGCGTCCCGCTGCTGCCCGAGCAGGAAGCCGTCGTCCGCGCCGCCACGGAGAAGGCCGTGGCGGCCGGGCTCGCCTGAAGGAGCCCGTCCCATGCGCAGCACACTCGTCCTGCACGCCGTCGACTCGCACACCGAGGGCATGCCCACCCGGGTGATCACCGGCGGGATCGGCACGATCCCCGGCGCCACGATGAACGAGCGCCGGCTGTACTTCCGCGAACACCGCGACGACATCAAGCAGTTGCTGATGAACGAGCCGCGCGGCCACTCCGCGATGAGCGGCGCGATCCTCCAGCCGCCGACCCGCCCGGACTGCGACTGGGGCGTGGTCTACATCGAGGTCTCCGGCTATCTGCCGATGTGCGGGCACGGCACGATCGGCGTGGCCACCGTCCTCGTCGAGACCGGCATGGTCGAGGTCGTCGAGCCGGTCACCACCATCCGCCTGGACACCCCCGCGGGGCTTGTCGTCGCCGAGGTCGCGGTCAAGGACGGCGCCGCGCAGGCGGTGACCCTCACCAACGTCCCGTCCTTCAGCGTCGGCCTCGACCGCAAGGCCACGCTCCCCGACGGGCGGACGGTGACGTACGACCTCGCCTATGGCGGCAACTTCTACGCCATCCTCCCGCTGGAGCAGTTCGGCCTGCCCTTCGACCGCTCCCGCAAGGACGACATCCTCAAGGCTGGCCTCGCCCTCATGGACGCCGTCAACGCCGAGGCGGAACCGGTACACCCCGAGGACCCGTCCATCCGCGGCTGCCACCACGTCCACCTGTACGCCCCCGGAGCCACCGCCCGCCACTCACGGCACGCGATGGTGATCCACCCCGGCTGGTTCGACCGTTCGCCCTGCGGTACGGGCACCAGCGCGCGCATGGCACAGTTGCACGCGCGCGGCGAACTGCCCCTGCACACCGAGTTCGTGAACGAGTCCTTCATCGGAACGCGATTCACCGGACGGCTGCTCGGCACGACCGAGGTGGCCGGTGTCCCCGCTGTCCTGCCGAGCTTCACCGGCCGCGCCTGGATCACCGGCACCGCGCAGTACCTGCTCGACCCCACCGACCCCTTCCCGGCCGGTTTCGTCCTCTGACTGTCCGCGCCCCGTCCGCCCGACCCACCTGCCCGCACAAGGAGACGCCCCCATGCCCGCCCGGCGCACCAGCACCCCCTCCGCCGCTGCCCCCGCCCTGCCGGCACTCGGCGGCAGGAAGAGCAGCTACCGGGAGCGGGTCGCCGACGCGCTGCGGGCCGCGCTGATCGCCGGGGAACTGCGCCCCGGCGAGGTGTACTCCGCGCCGGCACTGGCCGCCCGCTTCGGCGTCTCCGCGACCCCCGTGCGCGAGGCGCTGCTGGACCTGGCCAAGGAGGGCCTCGTCGACACCGTCCCCAACAAGGGCTTTCGGGTCACCGCGGTCTCCGAAAAACAGCTCGACGAGTACACCCACATCCGCCGGCTCATCGAGATCCCCACGGTCGTGGACCTGGCCAGGACCGCGGACCCGGTCTCGCTCGAGGCGCTGCGCCCGGCCGCACAGGAGATCGTCACCGCCGCCGCGGCCGGGGACCTCATCGCCTACGTCGAGGCCGACACCCGGTTCCATCTGGGCCTGCTCGCCCTCGCGGGCAACGCCCACCTCGTCGAGGTCGTCGGCGACCTGCGGGGGCGCTCCCGGCTGTACGGCCTCACCGCCCTCGTGGCGGCGGGGCGCCTGCTCGCCTCCGCCGAGGAGCACCTCGAACTCCTCGACGCCCTGCTGGCGCGCGACGAGCCGGCCGTCCGCGAGGTGATGACCCGGCACCTCGGTCATGTACGGGGGCAGTGGGCGGCGCCCGGGGGCTGACCCGCTGCACCGGAACGCAAGCACCCCACGTACCGACGACTTTCACACCCGCGCCACCGGACCCTTCCCTGACGTTCGGTGCTCTTGGAACACTCCTTCCGCGCGCATTCCGTCACCAGCCGGCCGGTCGAACTCCGTCAGGACGAGAGGTCCCTCACCCATGCCCGAAGTCAACCGGCGCAGATTCCTCCAGATCGCGGGAGCCGGCGCGGCTTTCACCGCCCTGGCGAGCAGCATCGAGCGTGCCGCCGCGCTCCCGGCCAACCACCGTTCGGGGACGATCGAGGACGTCGAGCACATCGTCGTCCTGACGCAGGAGAACCGTTCTTTCGACCACTACTTCGGCAAGCTGAGGGGCGTCCGCGGCTTCGGCGATCCGAACCCGGTGACGCTGGACAACGGCAGGTCGGTGTGGCACCAGGCCCAGGACGGCAAGGAAGTGCTGCCCTTCCACCCGACCGCCGACGACCTCGGAATGCAGTTCCTCGAGGGCCTGCCGCACGGCTGGACGGACGGCCAGCAGGCCTACAACGCAGGCAAGTACGACCAGTGGCTGCCCGCGAAGGGCACCACGACCATGGCCTACCTGACCCGCGAGGACATCCCCTTCCACTACGCCCTCGCCGACACCTTCACGGTCTGCGACGCCTACCACTGCTCGTTCATCGGCTCCACCGACCCGAACCGCTACTACATGTGGTCCGGCTACACGGGCAACGACGGCCAGGGCGGCGGCCCGGTCCTCGGCAACGACGAACTCGGCTACGACTGGACGACGTATCCCGAGCGCCTGGAGCAGGCCGGGATCTCCTGGAAGATCTACCAGGACATCGGCGACGGCCTGGACGCGGCCGGCTCCTGGGGCTGGATCGAGGACGCCTACCGCGGCAACTACGGCGACAACTCGCTGCTGTACTTCAACAAGTACCGCAACGCCCAGCCGGGCGAGCCCTGGTACGACAAGGCGCGCACTGGCACCGACGTCAAGAACGGCGACGGCTACTTCGACCGGCTGCGCGCCGACGTCCAGGCCGGCAAGCTGTCGCAGATCTCCTGGATCGCCGCCCCCGAGGCCTTCTCGGAGCACTCCAACTGGCCCTCGAACTACGGCGCCTGGTACATCGCGCAGGTCCTGGACGCGCTCACCTCCAACCCGGCGGTCTGGGCGAAGACGGCCCTGTTCATCACCTACGACGAGAACGACGGCTTCTTCGACCACCTGGTCCCGCCGCTCCCGCCGAAGTCCGCCGCGCAGGGCAAGTCCACGGTCGACGTCTCCCTCGACCTCTACCCGGGCGACAGCAAGCGCCCGGCCGGCCCGTACGGCCTCGGCCCGCGCGTGCCGATGCTGGTCGTCTCGCCGTGGAGCAAGGGCGGCTACGTCTGCTCCGAGACCCTCGACCACACCTCGATCGTCCGGTTCATGGAGCGCCGCTTTGGGGTCGAGGAGCCGAACATCTCGCCGTGACGGCG
>NZ_JBQQCE010000296.1:0-12135 GCF_052245645.1 Streptomyces sp. KR55
GGGTGGGGCGACTGCGTGGAGGAGTACTACGCGGCCAGCGAGGGCGGCGGCGCCTTCGCCACGACCGAGGACTGGCTGAAGAAACCCGGCACCGTCGGCAAGGCCTGGCCCATCAGTGAACTCGCGATCTTCGACGATGACGGCAACCGGCTGCCGCCCGGCGAACTCGGCACCGTCTACATGAAGATGACCACGGGCGGCTTCAGCTACCACAAGGACGAGGCGAAGACGCGGAAGAACCGCATCGGAGAATTCTTCACCGTCGGCGACCTCGGCGTGCTCGACGAGGACGGCTACCTCTTCCTGCGCGACCGCAAGATCGACCTCATCATCTCGGGCGGCGTCAACATCTACCCCGCCGAGATCGAGTCAGCCCTGCTCGCCCACCCCGCCGTCGCCGACGCCGCCGCCTTCGGCATCCCGCACGACGACTGGGGCGAGGAGGTCAAAGCCGTCGTCGAACCCGCCCCCGGCCACGAGCCCGGCCCCGACCTCGCCGCCACCCTGCTCGACCACTGCGCCGCACACCTCGCCGGCTACAAACGGCCCAAGAGCGTCGACTTCATCGCCGAGATGCCCCGCGACCCCAACGGCAAGCTGTACAAACGGCGGCTGCGGGAGCCGTACTGGGAGGGCCGCACCCGCCCCGTGTGACCGGCGGGCCGCACCTCCGGCCGGTTACTTGACCTCACCCCTCGGCGGATCGAGGATCGGGTGCCATGACGCCCGGACACGGCAGCACGGTCGACGGGGTGCTGCGGCGCAGCGCCCACCGCACCCCGGCACGCGTCGCGGTCGACTTCCGCGACCGCCGCTGGACCTACGAGGAGCTCGACGACGCCGTCTCCCGGGCGGCGAGCGTCCTCCTCGCCCAGGGACTCACCCCCGGCGACCGGGTCGGCGCCTACGGCCACAACTCCGACGCCTACCTCATCGCCTTCCTCGCCTGCGCCCGCGCGGGCCTGGTGCACGTGCCGGTGAACCAGAACCTGACCGGCGCCGACCTGGCGTACATCGTCGGCCAGTCGGAGAGCTCCCTGGTCCTCGCCGACCCCGACCTGGCAGGCCGACTGCCGGACACCGTGGGCGTGCTGCCGCTGCGGGACGCGGACGACTCGCTGCTGAGCCGGCTGCCCGCGGCGGCGCCGTACGACGGTCCGGAACCGCGCAGCGAGGATCTGACGCAGCTGCTGTACACCTCCGGTACGACAGCGCTGCCGAAGGGCGCGATGATGACGCACCGCGCCCTGGTGCACGAGTACCTCAGCGCGATCACCGCCCTCGACCTCAGCGCCGGCGACCGGCCCGTGCACGCGCTGCCGCTGTACCACTCGGCGCAGATGCATGTCTTCCTGCTGCCCTACCTGGCGGTCGGCGCGACGAACATCATCCTCGACGCGCCGGACGGCGACCGGCTCTTCGACCTGATCGAGGCCGGGCGCGTGGACAGCGTGTTCGCCCCGCCCACCGTGTGGATCTGCGCAAGGCGTACTACGGCGCCTCGATCATGCCGGTCCCCGTCCTGGAACGCCTGCGCGAACGCCTCCCGAAGCTCGCCTTCTACAACTGCTTCGGCCAGAGCGAGATCGGCCCCCTCGCCACCGTCCTCGGCCCCGACGAGCACAAGGGCCGCATGGACTCCTGCGGCCGGCCGGTGCTCTTCGTGGACGCCCGGGTGGTCGACGAGAACGGCAAGGACGTGCCCGACGGCACACCGGGCGAAGTCGTCTACCGCTCCCCGCAGTTGTGCGAGGGCTACTGGAACAAGCCGGACGAGACCGCCGAGGCCTTCCGCGACGGCTGGTTCCACTCCGGCGACCTCGCGGTACGCGACCAGGACGGCTACTTCACCATCGTCGACCGGGTGAAGGACGTCATCAACTCCGGTGGCGTCCTGGTCGCCTCACGGCAGGTCGAGGACGCCCTCTACACCCACGAGGCTGTCGCCGAGGCGGCCGTCGTCGGCCTGCCCGACGAGAAGTGGATCGAGGCGGTCACCGCGGTCGTCGTGCCCCGGGGCGAGGTCACCGAGGCCGAACTCATCGCCCACGCCCGCGAGCGGCTCACCTCCTTCAAGGCGCCGAAGCGCGTGGTGTTCGTGGACGCCCTGCCACGCAACGCCAGCGGGAAGATCCTCAAGCGGGACCTTCGGGACCGGCTCGCCGACGGCTGAGGCTCAGCGCGGGCGCAGGTCGACGATGCGTCTGATCTTTCCCACGGACCGTTCCAGTGACTCCGGGTCGACGATCTCCACCGTGGCCGACACCCCGATGCCGTCCTTCACGGCCGTCGCGATCGCCCGCGCGGCGGCGTCCCGTACCTCGGGGGTGGCGTCCGGGCGGGCCTCTGCGCGCACCGTGAGGGTGTCGAGGCGGCTCTCGCGGGTGAGGCGGAGCTGGAAGTGCGGGGCCACGCCCGGTGTGCGCAGGACGATCTCCTCGACCTGGGTGGGGAAGAGGTTCACCCCGCGCACGATCACCATGTCGTCGCTGCGTCCGGTGACCTTCCGCATCCTGCGGAACACCCGGGCCGTGCCCGGCAGCAGCCGGGTCAGATCGCGCGTCCGGTACCGGACGACGGGCATCGCCTCCTTCGTGAGCGAGGTGAACACCAGTTCCCCCTCCTCGCCCTCCGGCAGCACCTCACCGGTGATCGGGTCGACGACCTCCGGATAGAAGTGGTCCTCCCAGATGTGCAGCCCGTCCTTGGTCTCCACGCACTCCTGTGCGACACCCGGGCCGATCACCTCCGACAGGCCGTATATGTCGACGGCGTCGATCGCGAACCGCTGCTCGATCTCCTGGCGCATGCGCTCCGTCCAGGGCTCTGCGCCGAAGACGCCCACCCTCAGGGACGTGCCCCGCGGGTCGACGCCCTGCCGCTCGAACTCGTCCAGCAGCGTGAGCATGTACGACGGCGTCACCATGATGATCCGGGGCTTCAGATCCTGGATCAGCTGGACCTGACGTGACGTCATGCCGCCCGATGCGGGGATCACCGTACAACCCAGTCGCTCGGCACCGTAGTGCGCGCCCAGACCGCCGGTGAACAGCCCGTACCCGTACGCCACATGCACCGTGTCGCCCGGCCTGCCGCCCGCCGCCCGGATCGAGCGGGCCACCAGGTCGGCCCACATCGACAGATCGCCGTCCGTGTACCCGACGATCGTGGGGCGCCCGGTCGTGCCGCTGGACGCGTGGATACGGCGGATGCGCTCCCGCGGCACGGCGAACATCCCGTACGGGTAGTGCTCGCGCAGGTCCGCCTTGGTGGTGAACTGGAAGCGGGCGAGGTCGGCGAGGGAACGGCAGTCGTCCGGGTGGACTCCCGCCTTGTCGAAGGACTCCCGGTAGAACGGCACGTTCGCGTACGCGTGCCGCAGTTGCGCCTGCAGCCGTTCGAGTTGCAGCGCCCGCAGTCCTGCCGCGTCGAGCCGTTCCCCCGCGTCCAGCAGGTCCGTCGTCTCCGCCACGGGAACCCTCCCTTGCCAACCGCATCAATCCGGGCGACCGATCATTCGGTCGAGCTGCTCGAGATCAGTAATCCAGCCCGCTCCGGCAGAGGCAAGAGCCGTGCCCCACTTTCCCGGCGCGTCGCGGCGAAAGCGGAAGTGTTGCGGCGACCGGTCCCAGGCCCCGATGATCGGTGCCATGCCCGCCTTCACCGCACCCGACGGCACCCGGCTCGCCTACCACCTGCGCGGTGACGGCGAGCCGCTCGTCGTCCTGCCCGGCGGGCCCATGCGGGCCTCCGCCTACCTCGGCGACCTGGGCGGGCTCACCGCGCACCGCCGACTGGTCCTGCTCGACCTGCGCGGCACCGGGGACTCCGCGGTGCCGGCGGATCCGGCGACGTACCGCTGTGACCGGCTGGTGGGCGACGTGGAGGCGCTGCGGCTCCACCTGGGGCTGGAGCGCATGGACCTGCTCGGCCACTCGGCCGGCGGCAGCCTGGCGATGCTGTACGCGGCCCGTCATCCCGAGCGGGTGGCACGGCTGGCGCTGATCACCGCGACGCCGTGGGCGCTGGGCCTGCCCGCGACGGCCGAGGACCGGCTGACCGCGGCCCGGCTGCGGAAGGGCGAGCCGTGGTTCGAGGAGGCCTTCCCGGCGTTCGAACGCTGGCTGGCGGGCGACGGCGACTTCGACCCGGTGTTCCTGCCCTTCTTCTACGGTCGGTGGGACGACGCCGCCGCCGCGCACGCCGCGCTCGAGGAGGAGCAGACCGACGACGAGGCAGGGGAGACGTACGGCTCCGACGGTGCCTACGACCCGCCCGCCACCCGCGCCGCCCTCGCCGCCGTGACCGCCCCCGTTCTCGTGTACGCCGGTGAACTCGACGGCGGCCCCCGCCCCGAGCTGGCGCGCCGCGCCGCCGATGTCTTCCCGAACGCCGAGTTCACCGTCCAGCCGGGAGCGGGGCATTTCCCGTGGCTCGACGACCCGGACCGGTTCGCCCGGCGCACGGCCGCCTTCTTCGACGGCGCCTGAGAGACCTAGTCGTCCGCCGCCACCGCCACCTCGCGTGCCCACCGGTAGTCCGCCTTGCCGCTCGGTGAGCGGCGGATGGACTCCGTGATCACCAGCTGGCGCGGGATCTTGTACCCGGCCAGCTGGTCCCGGCAGTGGGTCTGGATGTCCTCCAGGGAGGGTGTCGGCGCGCCCTCGCGCAGTTGGACGACCGCCGCCACATGGCTGCCCCACCGGGCGTCCGGAACGCCGGCCACCAGCGCGTCGTACACGTCCGGGTGGGACTTCAGGGCCTGCTCGACCTCCTCCGGGTACACCTTCTCGCCCCCGGTGTTGATGCACTGCGAACCACGGCCCAGCACGGTCACCACGCCGTCCTCGTCGACGGTGGCCATGTCGCCGAGGAGCACCCATCGCTCGCCGTCCTTCTCGAAGAAGGTCTCGGCGGTTTTCGCCGGGTCGTTGTAGTAGCCGAGCGGCACATGGCCGCACTGGGCGATCCGGCCCACCTCGCCGACGGCCACCGGCTCGTGCGTAGCCGGATCGACCACCTGGGTACGGGAGTTGACGCGGATGCGGAAGCCGCGCTCGGGGCCGGAGTCGTCGGTGGCCGTGCCGTTGAAGCCGGACTCCGAGGAGCCGAAGTTGTTCAGCAGCATCACCTGCGGGACGAGTGTGAGGAACTGCTGCCGGACCGTCTCCGACATGACCGCGCCGGACGACGACACGCTGAACATCGAGGAACAGTCCGTCCCCTTCATGGGTCCGGCGAGCGCGTCGATGAGCGGGCGCAGCATCGCGTCGCCGACCAGCGACATGCTGGTGACCTTCTCCCGCTCGATGGTCCGCAGCACTTCCTCGGGCACGAACTTGCGGTGCAGCACGACCCGTTGCCCGAAGTTGAAGCCGATGAACGCGGTCAGGGTGGACGTGCCGTGCATCAGCGGGGGAGCGGGGAAGAAGGTGATGCCCGAACCGCCCGCCGCGACGCGCTCGGCCAGCTCCTCCGGCTTCTTCACCGGCTCACCGGTCGGCGCTCCGCCGCCCAGCCCGGAGAAGAACAGGTCCTCCTGCCGCCACATCACACCCTTGGGCATCCCGGTCGTACCGCCGGTGTAGATGATGAACTGGTCGTCGCCCGAGCGTGCCGGGAACCCGCGCTCCGGTGAGCCGGCGGCCTCGGCCTCGGCGAACGGCACCCCCAGCGAGCCACCGGTTCCCACCCGCACCAGATGCCGCAGCTTCTCCGCCCGCGGCAACGCCGCCGCCACCCGGTCCGTGAACTCCGCGTCGAAGACCAGGGCCACCAGATCGGCGTCCCGGTAGAGGTAGATCAACTCCTCTTCCACATAGCGGTAGTTGACGTTGACCGGCACGATCCGTGCCTTGAGGCAGCCGAGCACCGTCTGGAGGTACTCGACGCCGTTGTACAGGTGGAGTCCGAGGTGCTCGCCGGGGCGGATCCCACTGTCGAGCAGGTGGTGGCCGATGCGGTTGGCGGCGGCGTCCAGCGCGGCGTACGTCAGACGGCGCTCCGCACCCGTGCCGGGATGGTCGAGGTACACGAGCGCCTCGCGGTCCGGCACCACGTCCACGACCGACTCGAACAGGTCGGCAAGGTTGTACTCCACCGCTCCTCCTGACCTCGCTGCCCCTCGGTTGCCGGTCATCAGAGCAAAGGGCGGCACAACTGTGAAGGGTCCGCGCACAGAAATCTGACTGTCTGTCAGAAAACCCTTGAAGTGCTTCCCCGCCTCCTGCAACCTGTTCTCGTTCCTGCGGACGGAGGACACCCATGGGTGGCACCGAACACCTCACCGTGCAGCGCGAAGGCGCCACACTGGTGCTCACGCTCAACCGGCCCGACGCCAAGAACGCGCTCTCGCTTCCGATGCTCGTCGGCCTGTACGACGGCTGGGTCGAGGCCGACGAGGACGAGGCGATCCGCTCGATCGTGCTGACCGGAGCGGGCGGCGCGTTCTGCGCGGGCATGGACCTCAAGGCCCTGGCCGGGAAGGGCATGGCAGGGCAGCAGTACCGGGACCGGCTCAAGGCCGACCCCGACCTGCACTGGAAGGCGATGCTGCGGCACCACCGCCCCCGCAAACCCGTGATCGCGGCCGTCGAGGGCCACTGCGTCGCGGGCGGCACCGAGATCCTCCAGGGCACCGACATCCGGGTCGCGGGCGAGTCGGCGACCTTCGGCCTGTTCGAGGTCCGGCGCGGGCTGTTCCCGATCGGTGGCTCCACGGTCCGGCTGCAACGCCAGATCCCGCGCACCCACGCCCTGGAGATGCTGCTCACCGGACGCCCGTACAGTGCCCGGGAGGCCGCGGACATCGGCCTGATCGGGCAGGTCGTCCCCGACGGCACGGCACTCGGCAAGGCCCTGGAGATCGCCGAACGCATCAACGCGTGCGGGCCCCTCGCCGTCGAGGCCGTCAAGGCGTCGGTGTACGAGACGGCCGAGATGACCGAGGCGGACGGCCTCGCCGCGGAACTCGCCCGCGGCTGGCCGATCTTCGACACGGCGGATGCGAAGGAAGGCGCCCGCGCCTTCGCCGAGAAACGCCCGCCCGTCTACCGCCGTGCCTGAGCCCCCAACGCCTCCCGAGGAGCCAACCCGCATGCCCGAGGTCCTCAAAGCCCCCCTCGTCGTCGAGTTCCCCTTCACCCGCTCCCTCGGCCCCGTCCAGAGCGCCTTCCTGACCGGTCTGCGCGAACGCGTCGTCCTCGGCGTCCGCACGTCCGACGGACGCACCCTCGTCCCGCCCGTCGAGTACGACCCCGTCACCGCCGAGGAGCTGCGCGACCTCGTCGAGGTCGCCCCGACGGGCACGGTCACCACCTGGGCCTGGAACCACGCCCCGCGCCGCGGCCAGCCCCTCGACACCCCCTTCGCCTGGGCCCTGGTCCGCCTCGACGGCGCCGACACCGCCCTCCTGCACGCCCTCGACGCCCCCGGCCCCGACACCGTCCGCACCGGCATGCGCGTCCGCATCCGCTGGGCCGGGGAACGCACCGGCGCCATCACCGACATCGCCTGCTTCGAGCCGTACAACGGCGCAGCACCCCGACTCACCGGCCACGACGGCCACTTCGACCACGCCGTCACCGGCATCGTCGCCCCCGCCCGCCTCGACTACACCTACAGTCCCGGCCGCGCCCAGTCCGCGTACATCGACGCGCTGTCCGGACACCGCACCGTCGGCGAACGCTGCCCGGCCTGCCGCAAGGTGTACGTGCCGCCCCGCGGCGCCTGCCCCACCTGCGGTGTCGCCACCGCCGAACAGGTCGAGGTCGGCCCGCGCGGCACCGTCACCACCTTCTGCATCGTCAACATCAAGGCGAAGAACCTCGACATCGAAGTTCCTTACGTCTACGCCCACATCGCCCTCGACGGCGCCGATCTCGCCCTGCACGGCCGTATCGGCGGCATCCCGTACAACCAGGTGCGGATGGGGCTGCGCGTCGAGCCGGTGTGGACGGCAGGAGGTCGCTATCCCGACCACTACCGGCCCACCGGCGAACCCGACGCGGACTACGAGACGTACAAGGAGCTGCTTTGAATCCTGCCCCTCGTAAGCGAGGGGGATTCCTGGCTCACGCCGCTCGGTCGCTCAGCGAACGATCGAGTCTTCTGCGATCAGCACCAGCCGGGTTGAAACCAGCCCGGACATATGAAGTTTTGGAAGGAGTTGCTATGCGGGCTTGGCTCTCGCTCCGCAGTCGACGCCCCTACCAGCGGGAGGCTCGGTGACGCGCGAGATCGCCGTGGTCGCCTTCGCGCAGACCGACCACCGGCGCACCAGCGACGAGCTCTCCGAGGTGGAGATGCTCATGCCGGTCCTGCACGAGGTGCTCGACCACACCGGCCTGCAGACCGCCGACATCGGCTTCACCTGCTCCGGCTCCAGCGACTACCTGGCCGGCCGCGCCTTCTCCTTCACGCTCGCCCTCGACGGGGTGGGCGCCTGGCCGCCGATCTCCGAGTCGCACGTCGAGATGGACGGGGCCTGGGCGCTGTACGAGGCGTGGACCAAACTGCTCACCGGCGAGGCGGACACCGCCCTCGTGTACGCGTACGGCAAGTCCTCACCGGGCTCGGTGCGCGACGTGCTCACCCGCCAGCTCGACCCGTACTACGTCGCGCCCCTGTGGCCCGACTCGGTGGCCCTCGCCGCCCTCCAGGCCCAGGCCCTCATCGACGCCGGCGAGACCGACGAACCCGCGCTCGCGGCCGTCGCCGCCCGCAGCCGCGAGGCCGGTCGGGACAACCCCCATGCCCAGCTGAGGGGTTCGGTGCCGCACGGGGACTACCTCGTACGGCCCCTGCGCACCGGCGACTGCCCGCCCGTCGGCGACGGCGCCGCCGCCGTGATCCTCGCCGCCGGGGAGCGGGCCCGCGCCCTGTGCGCACGGCCCGCCTGGATCCGCGGCATCGACCACCGCATCGAGGCACACGGCCTCGGTGTGCGCGACCTGACCGACTCGCCCTCCACCCGCCTGGCCGCCGAGCGGGCAGGCGCCTTCGACCGGCCGGTCGACACGGCCGAGCTGCACGCGCCGTTCACCGCGCAGGAGATCGTCCTGCGCAAGGCGCTGCGGCTCGACGACTCGGTGCGCGTCAACCCGTCCGGCGGCCCACTCGCCGCCAACCCGATCATGGCCGCCGGGCTCATCCGCATCGGCGAGGCGGCCGCCCGTATCCACCGCGGTGTGTCCGACCGGGCACTCGCCCACGCCACGTCCGGTCCCTGTCTGCAACAGAACCTGGTCGCCGTACTCGAAGGGGATCCACGATGAGCAAGGAGCCCGTGGCCGTCGTCGGGGTCGGCCAGACCAAGCACGTCGCCGCCCGCCGGGACGTGTCGATCGCGGGCCTCGTCCGCGAGGCCGCCCGACGTGCGCTGACCGACGCCGAGCTGACCTGGGCCGACATCGACGCCGTCGTCATCGGCAAGGCGCCCGACTTCTTCGAGGGCGTCATGATGCCGGAGCTGTACCTCGCCGACGCGCTCGGTGCGGTGGGCAAGCCGATGCTGCGCGTCCACACGGCCGGATCGGTCGGCGGGTCCACCGCACTCGTCGCGGCGAACCTGGTCGCGGCGCGCGTGCACGGCACCGTCCTCACGCTCGCCTTCGAGAAGCAGTCCGAGTCCAACGCCATGTGGGGCCTGTCCCTGCCGATCCCCTTCCAGCAGCCGCTGCTCGCCGGCGCGGGCGGCTTCTTCGCCCCCCATGTGCGTGCGTACATGCGGCGCAGCGGTGCGCCCGACACCATCGGCTCGCTGGTCGCCTTCAAGGACCGGCGCAACGCCCTGAAGAACCCCTACGCCCACCTCCACGAGCACGACATCACCCTGGAGAAGGTGCAGGCCTCGCCCATGCTCTGGGACCCGATCCGCTACTCCGAGACCTGCCCCTCCTCGGACGGCGCCTGCGCCATGGTCCTGACCGACCGTGCCGGCGCGGCCCGCGCGCCCCGGCCGCCCGCCTGGATGCTGGGCGGGGCGATGCGCAGCGAACCGACCCTGTTCGCCGGCAAGGACTTCGTGTCGCCGCGGGCCGGCCAGGACTGCGCCGCCGACGTGTACCGGCAGGCCGGGATAGCCGACCCGCGCCGGGACATCGACGCCGTCGAGATGTACGTGCCGTTCTCCTGGTACGAGCCGATGTGGCTGGAGAACCTCGGCTTCGCCGCGGAGGGCGAGGGCTGGAAGCTCACCGAGTCCGGGGTGACCGAACTCGACGGGGACCTGCCCGTCAACATGTCGGGCGGCGTGCTGTCCACCAACCCGATCGGTGCCTCCGGCATGATCCGCTTCGCCGAGGCCGCGCTCCAGGTGCGCGGACAGGCGGGCGAGCACCAGGTGGACGGCGCCCGCAGGGTGCTCGGGCACGCCTACGGCGGCGGCTCCCAGTTCTTCTCCATGTGGCTCGTGGGATCCGCGCCCCCGCACTCCTGAAAGGTCCCCCTCACGTGGCCTGTTGGCCATGGGAACCGATCGCTAGGCTGGCCGCGGACGACGAGTCGGGAGGAGCACGGACGTGGCCGAGACCACCACCCAGCAGAAGCCGCTCATGGGCTGGGACAAGCCGGAACTGGACCTGAGCAAGGCCGAATGGCAGTCCAGCAGCCGCGGCCTGGGGGATGTCCAGATCGCTTTCGTCGAGGGTTTCATCGCCATGCGCAACAGCGGCCGCCCGGAGAGCCCCTCCCTCATCTTCACCCCCGCCGAGTGGGGTGCGTTCGTGTCGGGGGCACGGGAAGGCGAGTTCGACCTGACCTGAACCCGGGGAGCCACGTCGACGGGCCGAACCGGGGGTGTTCCGCCCGTGTTTTCCGGACACGCGATCCGGTGAACCCATCCGGGGCCCACGCCTGAGCGAGGCTGGCCCCAGGAAGAGGTGGTGGGTCGCCGTCCGGAGGTGAGGACCCCATGAGCACCCTGCCGGTCATCGCGGCGTTCGACGGTTCGGACGACAGTCTGCGGGCCCTGGACTGGGCCCTCGACGCCGCCCGCAGACGCGCGGTACCCCTGCGGGTGGTCCATGTCCGGCAGTACGCCGTACGGGTACCCGCCGGTGTCGAGGTCGCCCGGCTGCCGGAGCTGGAGGACGACCCGGTGCTCGCCCGGGCCCGTGCGCACCTGGCCGGGCGCACCGACGGGCCGGTCGTGGAGTACCGCGGTCCGGAAGGTACCCCCAGTGCCGTACTGCCCGGGCTGGGCGCCGAAGCCCAGCTGATGGTGCTCGGCTCCCGGGGCCGCGGCGGCTTCGCCCGGCTGCTGCTCGGCTCCAACGGCCTGGCCGCCGCCCGCGACGCCGAGTGCCCGGTCGTCGTGGTGCCCCGGCCCGGCCGCGAGGTCGACGACGCGCCGCCGCAGGAGCCGGGACCCCGGGTGGTCGTCGGCCTCAACGTGGACGGCCCCGACGACGCCGCACTCACCTTCGCCTTCACCGAGGCCGCCCTGCGCGACGCCCGCCTCCAGGTGATCGCCGCCTACCCGTGGCCGGTACAGCTGTGGGCGGGAGCCGTCGGTGAGCTGGTCCCGACCGGCATCGACCAGGACGCCGTGGAGAACGAGACGCGGGCCCTCGCGGAGGGCTTCCTCGCCCCGCACCGCGGGCGCCACCCCGAGGTCCGGGCCGAACCGTACGTGGTCCCGGGCGACGCGGCCGGCCACCTCGTCGCCAACTCGAAGGACGCCGAGCTGGTCGTCGTGGGCCGGCACCGCCGCCGGCTGCTCGCGCCCACCCGCATGATGGGCTCGGTCACGCACGCCGTACTCCTGCACGCGGCGAGCCCCGTGGCCGTGGTACCCCCGGCACCGCCGGAGGAATGACCCGGCCCCCCGCGTCCCTGAACCCTCGCTCACTCCCGTTCGTTAATGGTTGCGCGCGCACGTATCATTAGCGCCATGCAGGACTCGCTCAGCAGGGACGCCCGGATCACCCTGGATCTCGCCCTGACCGTCCGGCACGACGGACACGGCGGCGTCGCCGACGACCTCACCGACCCGGCCGGCCTCACCACGTGGGTGCGCGCGCACCCCGACACCGTCCCCGATGCCGCCGCCTACACCGCCGACGCCGAGGTCCTGACCGCCGTCCGCGAGCTGCGCGCCGCCGTCCGCGCCCTCTTCGCCCGCGCCGTACGCCC
>NZ_JBQQCE010000297.1:0-12060 GCF_052245645.1 Streptomyces sp. KR55
TATAAGAGGGTAAGGCTCCCAGTAGACGACTGGGTTGATAGGCCGGATATGGAAGCCCCGTAAGGGGTGGAGTTGACCGGTACTAATAGGCCGAGGGCTTGTCCTCAGTTGCTCGCGTCCACTGTGTCAGTTCTGAGGCAACGAACAGTTGTCGGCTTTGAGTCGAACAGACAATTGAAGAGTGTGCTTGTTCGCTCGAAACCAATAGGGTTTCGGTGGTCATAGCGTGAGGGAAACGCCCGGTTACATTCCGAACCCGGAAGCTAAGCCTCACAGCGCCGATGGTACTGCAGGGGGGACCCTGTGGGAGAGTAGGACGCCGCCGAACAAATCTTGAGAAAACCCCCGTGCCGTCCGGCACGGGGGTTTTCTGCGTTTAGGGTCGAGGTTATGCGCTACGACTTGGTCATCTTCGACAACGACGGGGTTCTCGTCGACAGCGAGCCCATCTCCAACCGGCTCTTGGCTGCCTATCTCACCGAGCTCGGGCATCCGACCTCGTACGAGGACTCCCTGCGCGACTACATGGGCGCCGCCATGCATCGCGTACATGATCTGGTGGAGGAGCGGACCGGGGAGCGGTTGCCGGTGGACTTCGATGATGTCTTCCATGCGCGGGTGTTTGCCGCCTTCGAGCGAGAGTTGACGGCGGTGGATGGGGCCGTGGACGTGCTGGAGAAACTGGCGGCGGACGGGGTGCCGTACTGTGTCGCGTCTTCCGGGAGCCATGCGCGGATTCGGGTGGGGCATCGGACGACAGGGCTGGACCGGTGGTTCGACGAGGGGCGGCTCTTCAGTTCGGAGGATGTGGGGCGGGGGAAGCCGGCGCCGGACCTGTTTCTGTACGCGGCGGAGCGGATGGGGGTCGCGGCGGAGCGGTGTGTCGTCGTCGAGGACAGCCCGCTGGGGGTGCAGGCGGCTCGCGCGGCCGGGATGGATGTGTACGGATACACGGCCATGACGCCGGCGGCGCGGCTTGCGGGGGCGACCGGACTCTTCGGTGGGATGGGGGAGTTGCTGGAGCTGCTGGTGTGAGCCGGTCCGGCCGGCCGCCAGGTTAACTTGAGGGAAATTCATCTTTGGCTGGATATACCCAGCGGTACACCGGGGCCCTACGCTCGCCGCCATGACTGATGTGCTGCGGCGCGGTAGGGCTTCGTTGGCGTTCGGCTTCTTTGCTCAGGGCGTGGCGTTTGCCCTGCTGGTGACGCGGATTCCGGCCATCCAGGACCGGTACGGAGTGTCGGATGCACTGCTGCCGGCCTTCCTGGCCGCTGTGCCGGTGCTGGCCGGTGTCGGGAGTATGGCGACCGAGCGGCTGGTGAAGCGGATACCGCCGAGTCGGGTGCTGCGGTGGTCACAGCCGGTCGTGCTCCTGGCGCTGCTCGGGGTGGGCCTGGGGGAGCGGATGGTCGAGCTGGCGGTCGCGCTCGGTGCGTTCGGGCTGGCCGTGGGGGCGCTCGACGCCTCGATGAACATGCTCGGGGTGAGTCTGCAGCGGTCGTACGGGCGCAGCATCATGCTCGGGTTTCATGCCGCGTACAGCCTCGGGGGGATTGTGGGGGCTTCGCTGGCGTGGGTCGGGGCGCACTGGGATCTGGCGTTGGCCGTGTCGTATCTGCCGGTTGTGGTGGTGCTGTTGCCGGCCGCTCTGGTGGGGAGCCGGTGGTACGTCGACGGGGAAGGTGCCGGGGCAGCGGATGGTGGGGGTGAGGGCGTGGCCGGGGGTGTCCTCTTCAAGGCGCTGTTGCCGTTGTGTCTGGTGATGACCTTCGCGTACATCGGGGATGCGACGGTCTCCAACTGGAGTGCGAAGTATCTGCAGGATGTGCTGGGGAGTTCGGAGCAGCTGGCGACGGTTCCGTACAACGTCTACATGGTGACCACGTTGGTGGGGCGGGCCGTGGGGGACTTCGGGGTGCGGCGGTTCGGGACCGTGGGGGTCGTACGGGGTGGGGCGGTCGTGGCGGCGGTGGGGTTCGCCGTGGTGGCCGGGGCGCCTGGGGCGTGGGTCGGGATGATCGGGTTCACCTTGCTCGGGCTGGGGCTGTGTGTGCTCGTACCGCAGACGTTCGCGGCGGCGGGGCGGCTGTTTCCCGGGGCTTCGGATGCGGCTGTCGCGCGGCTCAATGTCTTCAACTACGTCGGGTTTCTGATCGGTTCGCCGTTGGTGGGGGCGTTGGGGGACGCGTGGAGCTATCGCGGGGCGATGCTCGTGCCGATGGTGTTGGTGCTGGTGACACTCGTGTACGCCCGTTCGTTCGCTGCTCAACCGGACCGATACGGTGGCGGGCATGAGCGGCCGCGCACAGCTGATGTGGGATGACGCAGTAACGGGTTACAACTTCGGGCCGGACCATCCGATGGATCCGGTCCGGCTGGCTCTGACCCGGAGACTGGTCGAGGCGTTCGGGCTCGATCGCGAGGTGGACGTCGTGGCGGCCAAGGCGGCCGGGGAGTCGACGTTGCGCCTTGTCCACCGGGCGGACTACATCGAGGCGGTGAAGGCGGCGTCGGTGGATCCTGGGGCGGCCGACCAGTCGTACGGGCTGGGGACGTTGGACGATCCTGCGTTCGCCGGGATGCACGAGGTGTCGGCGCTGATCGCGGGGCAGTCGGTGGGGGCCGCGGAGGCCGTCTGGCGTGGGGAGGCGCTGCATGCGGTGAATTTCGCGGGCGGGCTGCATCATGCGATGCCGGCGGGGGCCTCGGGGTTCTGCATCTACAACGATGCGTCGCTGGCGATCGCGCGGTTGTTGGAGTTGGGGGCCGAGCGGGTCGCGTACGTGGATGTCGATGTGCATCACGGGGACGGGGTGCAGGCGGCGTTCTGGGAGGATCCGCGGGTTCTGACGATCTCGTTGCACGAGCATCCGCGGACGTTGTTTCCGCAGACCGGGTGGCCGGAGGAGACGGGGGCGGAGTCGGCGGAGGGGAGTGCGGCGAATGTCGCGCTGCCGGCGGGGACCGGGGATGCGGGTTGGTTGCGGGCGTTTCATGCGGTGGTGCCGGAGTTGATCGCTGATTTTCGGCCGCAGGTGCTGGTGACTCAGCATGGGGCCGATACGCATTTCGAGGATCCGTTGGCGCATCTGGCGGTGTCGCTGGATGCGCAGCGGGCGGTGCAGGTCGCCTGTCATGAGTTGGCGCATGAGTACGCCGGGGGGCGTTGGGTGGCGCTGGGTGGGGGTGGGTACGCGGTGGTGGATGTGGTGCCGCGGTCCTGGACTCATCTGGTGGGGATTGCGGCGGGGCGGGCTGTGGAGCCGGAGGCGGTGATTCCGGAGGGGTGGCGGCAGGAGGTTTTCGCTCGTACGCGGCAGTTGGCGCCGATGCGGATGACTGATGGGCGGTGGCCTGTGGCGTGGGGGGAGTGGGAGGCGGGGTACGACCCTGCGGATCGGTTGGATCAGGCGGTGTTGGCTGCGCGGCGGGCGGTGTTTCCGTTGCGGGGGTTGTTGGCGTAGGGGTTTGTCGGCCCGGGTGCCGGGTGCCGGGTGCCGGGTGCTGGGTGCCGGGTGCTGGGTGCTGGGTGCCGGGTGCTGGGTGCTGGGGGGTGGGGTGCGCAGCCCGGCGTTGGCGGGGTGCCGCCCGCGCCTACCCGTGCCGCCCTGGGGGTCCCCCCTCTGGGGGGAGGCACGACTGCCCGCGGATTGACGGGGTGGGCGGGTGCCGCCCTCGGCCACGGCTGCCCGCGGATTGACCGGATGGCGTGGCTGTCTGCGGGCTGGCGAAGGCTTGTTACGCCAACTGTGCGGTGTTTTCGCTGTTTTCGCGGTGGTCGGCGGGGTCCATCCGTCACGATCCACCCATGGTGACCGTCGGAGCTCTCCGTGCGCATCTTCTGGCTGCCCGGCTTGCCGGGGTTGTGGCGACCTCGCGGGAGGAGAGTCTTCGTAGTTATCGGTTGTTCACTGCTCGGGATCCTCGGGTGCTGATCGGGATCGACCCCGAATGGTCATGGGGAGAGCGGGACTTGATCGGGTTGATGGCGGACAAGTGTGGGGTCTCGGCCGATCCTCGACATGTCTCCGGTCAGGACGTGATCGATCCGGAGCGGACGCTGGTCGCGCTCGAGGCGTTCGCGGAGCGGCTCGCCCTGGTCGCCCGGCGTGGGGCTCCGGTGCTGCTCGGCACCGGGCATCCGCACCGTTTGCTCGGCTTCTACGCCGCCTTGGCGGACGCGCTGTCGGCGGCTGGATGTGCCGTACTCACACCGGCGAAGGGTCGCTGTGTCGACATAACGACCCGGTTCGGTCTACGCACGTACAACCTTGATTACGTACAGGGTGTCGCGTTGGTGCGGGAACCCGGCGCTCCGGGCCTCGGTTGTGCGACCGGCGCACACACCCATTCGCCGCTCCCGGTTCGGACCGCGCTGGCCGCGATCGCCGAGGCCGGCGGGCCGCTGCCGGAGCTGGTGATCGGGGACCACGGCTGGGTCTGCGGAGCAGGTCAGCTGGGGTTCGAGACCATCGGGCTGGCCGATACGGATGACCCCGCGCTCTTCGTCGGTGAGGCGGAGGGGCGCGTGTCTGTCGTCGTTCCACTTGATGACGCTGTGCGGTCTGATTACTACCGACCGCTTACCCGCTACGTACTCAATCGGGCGTGTCTGTCACAGTAGGCCGCCGATGGGTGCACCTCTTCCCCACTCGCATCACCCGCCCCTAGTCTGGGGAGTGAGCACGCAACGACGAAGAGTCACCGGAAGGGGAAGCCGGTGGCCGTCGAGTGCGGAAGGTTCAGGTGTGTCATGGCTGCAGCTGGCGAGAGGCCTCTGAACGAGGTTCAGTTCCTTACCGTGGCGGAGGTCGCCTCGGTGATGCGAGTGTCGAAGATGACCGTGTACCGGTTGGTGCACAGCGGTCATCTGCCCGCGATCCGGGTGGGAAGGTCCTTCCGAGTCCCGGAGCAAGCGGTACACGAGTACCTCCGCGAGAGCTACGTGGGGGTGGAAACCGCCTGACGGCGATCCGGGGGGATCGAGTACAGGGCACTTTCGATCTCCCCGGAGCCTCGATTACGACCTCAGCGCTCGGGCGGGTAGGCTAGCCCCTCGTAGGTCGTGTGGGCCCATGGCGCCCAAACACCGAGTGATGAGAAGTGAGCGAGGGTAGTCGTGGGCTCTGTTATCAAGAAGCGGCGCAAGCGGATGGCCAAGAAGAAGCACCGCAAGCTGCTCAAGCGCACGCGCGTTCAGCGTCGTAACAAGAAGTAGTACGGCGCACTGCAACGCTGCGAAAGCGTGTCTGTGGCCCCCCACCACACCTGGTGGGGGGCCATACGCATATCCCCGGACGGACAGACCGCATACGTCCGCCTGAGCACAGGTGACCGGCCCTGGTCGTACGACTGGGGGTTCTCGTCACTTGTTGCTTCGGGCAGTCATCACAGCGCAACATCAACCCGCTAAGTTGGCGAGCAAGCGGGGAACCCGGCAGGGACGAGGGCTGGAAGGAAGGCGCTGATCTTGGGCAAGGTCGTGCTCGTGACCGGAGTGGCCCGTCAGCTGGGGGGCCGGTTCGTACGACGGATCCAGCGTGACCCGGAAGTGGACCGGGTCGTCGCCGTGGACGCGGTACCGCCCGAGCACCATCTGGGTGGCGCCGACTTCATCCGGGCGGACATCCGGCAGCCCACCATCGCGCGCGTGCTGGCCGAGACGGCCGCCGACACGGTCGTCCACATGGATGTCACGGCCACCGCGCTGGGCAGCGGCAGCCGGGCCACGGTCAAGGAGACCAACGTCATCGGGACGATGCAGTTGCTGGGTGCCTGCCAGAAGTCCCCCACCGTCAAGCGGCTGGTGGTGAAGTCCAGCACCAACGTCTACGGTTCGGCGCCCCGCGACCCGGCCGTGTTCACCGAGACGACCCCGCCCAAGTCCCTGCCCAGTGGCGGCTTCGCCAAGGACACGGTGGAGGTCGAGGGGTACGTACGCGGCTTTGCGCGCCGCCGGCCCGACGTGGCGGTGTGCGTGCTGCGGTTCGCCAACATCCTCGGGCCGAGCGCCGACTCGCCGCTCGCCTCGTACTTCTCGCTGCCGGTGATGCCGACGGTGTTCGGCTACGACCCGCGGCTGCAGTTCGTGCACGAGGACGATGTGATCGAGGTGCTGCGGATCGCCTCGCACGAGCCTCGGCGGGGCACCCTGAACAGCGGCACCTTCAACATCGCCGGCGACGGCGTCCTGCTGCTCTCCCAGTGCTCCAGGCGGCTCGGCCGCCCCACGGTGCCCTTGCTGCTGCCCGCGGTCACCTGGGCGGGCACCCTGGTGCGTACGCTGGGAATGACGGACTTCTCACCGGAGCAGATCCGGCTGCTGACCCACGGCCGGGTGGTGGACACGACCCAGATGCGCGAGACGCTCGGTTTCCGACCGAAGCACACCACTGCAGAAACGTTCGCGGACTTCGCGCGCAGCCGCGGACCCGGACTCCTGCCGCCGGAGGCCCTTGCGGGGGCCGTCGACCGGATCGCCGCGCTGCCCCTCGCGGGCGGCGGCCACCCCCCGACGCAGAGCGCCAACTGAGGAGCGCAGCAACGATGGCGGACGCCAAGGTCATTCCGTTCGACGACGACCGGTCCCGCGGGAGCGCCGTTCAGCGGCCGTCGCGGCGCCGGAGTGCGGGGAGCCGGCGGGGCGGCGGGGTCGGTGAGGGCGGTGCGGGCCATGAGGTCGGTGAGGTGCAGGCTCTGCCCAGCCGGGCACATGCGCAGGATGATGGGCGTGTGCCTCGTGAGAAACACCGGGAACAGCGCGAACAGCTGGACCACCTGGAACAGCAGGAACGCCCGGACCAGCCCCACCAAGTCGCGCAGGAGCCGCAGCAGCAGCCGTCCGCCGAGGACGGTCTGGAGCGGCGCATCGCGGGCGGCCTGGCCTTTCTGCGCCGCCGCCTCACCGGCGACTACGAGGTCGACGACTTCGGCTACGACGCCGAACTCACCGACAACGTCCTGATGTCCCTGCTGCGCCCGGTGTACGAGAAGTACTTCCGGGTCGAGGTGAAGGGCATCGAGAACATCCCCTCCGAGGGCGGCGCCCTGATCGTCGCGAACCACTCCGGCACGCTGCCGCTGGACGGCCTGATGATGCAGGTCGCCGTCCACGACCACCACCCGGCGGGCCGGCACCTGCGCCTCCTCGCCGCGGACCTGGTGTTCGTCCTGCCGGTCGTCAACGAACTCGCCCGCAAGCTCGGCCACACCCTCGCCTGCGCCGAGGACGCCGAACGCCTCCTCGGGCAGGGCGAGCTGGTCGGGGTGATGCCGGAGGGCTTCAAGGGCATCGGCAAGCCGTTCAGCGAGCGGTACAAGCTCCAGCGCTTCGGCCGTGGCGGCTTCGTCTCCACGGCCCTCCGGCAGGGCGCGCCGATCATCCCGTGCTCGATCGTCGGGGCCGAGGAGATCTACCCGATGCTCGGCAACGCGAAGACCGTGGCGCGCCTGCTGGGCTTCCCGTACTTCCCGCTGACGCCGACGTTTCCGTGGCTGGGTCCGCTGGGTGCGGTTCCGCTTCCGACGAAGTGGACGATTCAGTTCGGTGAGCCGATTCCGACGGGTGGTTATCCGCCGGAGGCAGCCGAGGATCCGATGCTGATGTTCAATCTGACCGATCAGGTCAGGGAGCAGATCCAGCACACGCTGTACAAGTTGCTGGTGCAGCGCCGGTCGGTCTTCTTCTGACCGAGGCGGGTACGACAACGGGGGCGCCCCTCCTGGGAGGGGCGCCCCCATCGTCGTACGGCCTCCTACTCGGCGTCCTCGCCTTCGATGCCCAGGCCGGGCAGCAGGCCCGGGAGCAGCGGCGGGAGGGTGACGTCGGGCTCGGTGGTCGGTGGCTTGGTCAGGGACGGGAAGGCGCTGCCGGTGTCCTTCGGCGGGTCGAGCAGGCCGCCGGTGTTACCGCCGAGCAGGCCGTCGTCCTCGCTGTCGGAGTCGGCGGACCGGCTCGGGCCGTCGGTGCCCGTGCGCCCGGCGTCGGAGGAGCCGCTGCCGGTGCTGGGCGCTGTGGACCGTCCGGATTCGGCCGAACCCGGAGACTGCGCGGTGCCGGAGCCGCTCCGGCCGCCGTCCTCACCGCCGCCCTGAGCCGGGGACTGGGGGAGTAGGGACTGCAGCGGGGCGACCTCCTGCTCTATGGCGTTGAACACCGACGACACCTGTTCGCTGACGTCCCCGAGTTGGACGGGCAGCCGGTCGCGCAGGGCGCCCCAGGTGTCGCGGTTCGAGCGGGAGAAGGCGGAGAGGGCCTGGATGGGTCCCAGCGAGTCGGGGTCGCGCTCGTAGGCCGCGCTCAGCAGTCGGTGGCCCTCGGAGGCGTCGTGCCGCATGCCGGACAGGGCGCGGCGGACCTCGCCCAGGGACTCGTGGTCGAGGGGGCCGCTGCGGTCGCGCTCCATCAGGCGGCGGGCTTCGTTCAGGCGGGTGGAGGCCTGGTCGAGGTACGCCTGTCCGCGCTCGTCGTCGCCGTTGGCGAAGCCGAGTTTGAAGTCCTCGATGCCGCGCTTGAGGCCGTACAGCGAGTCGCCGGGCAGGGCGTCGCCGCTGGCGGCGGCGACTCCGCCGAAGGCGCCCGCGGCGACACCGACGCTGAGTCCGCCCGCGGTAAGGCCCTTGGCCAGTCGCGTACGGGGCCGCAACTTCCCGAGCGGGGTTGCCCGGTGTGCGCCGCGGCCCCGGGAGCGCTGCCCGGGCAGCGCGGGGTCGGTCGCCTCGCCGCCCTCCTGCAGCATGGCCTCGAACTGGGCCACGAGCTGCGCCCGCTGGACGACCTTGACCTCGGGGTCCAGCTCCGGCTTGGGCAGCTCATCGAGACCGGCCGCTAGGGCCAACAGGCGGCCCTGCTCGGTCCGTTCCGCAGCAGCCGGGGCCGGTTCGGCTTCCTCGGACTGCTCGGCCGCAGTGCCCCGCTCGGACTGCTCCTCCAGGGCCTGGGCGAAGGCGTTCGCCCGCCGGTGCGCCGATACGTTCGCGATCACTGGCGGCACCTCCTCTCGTCATGACGGTCGACTCCCCAGGGGGTCCTGAGGGTTGCACGCCCTGACCGCAACCACACGAACGAGGGATCGGAGTCGGCCAGGGAGTGACCACAGGGAGCCTGCATCCCGCACAACGAGCGGCGCGGCACTTCGGTTACGGACGGCGGATGAGTGGACCGTGAACTCAACAGAGCTTCACCGTTGGTGAGTTGGGGATCGCAGAGCGTATGGATTCGGTGCGTGCGGGAGGCCGTGTGTCGTGGCCGCGTGCATGGCTGTCAGCGTGCGTCGTCCGGCAGGAGCCGGGCGAGAGTGCGTACGGCGCGGTACTGGAGGGTCTTGATGGCGCCCTCGTTCTTGCCCATCACGCGGGCGGTCTCGGCGACGGAGAGGCCCTGGAGGAAGCGGAGCGTCACGCACTCCTGCTGCTGGGGGTTGAGCCGGCGTACGGCGTCGAGGAGTGCGGCGTTGGAGAGGGACTCCAGGACGGAGTCCTCGGGGGAGCGCTCGACCTCGTTGGCGTCGAGCATCTCGCCGGTGGTCACCTCGAGGCGGAAGCGGCTCGACTTGAAGTGGTCGGCGACGAGGTTGCGGGCGATGGTGACGAGCCAGGCGCCGAAGTCGCGGCCCTGCCAGGTGAAGGTGCCGATCCTGCGCAGGGCGCGCAGAAAGGTCTCGCTCGTGAGGTCCTCGGCGGTCGCCTTGCCCCCCACGCGGTAGTAGATGTAGCGGTAAACGGTGTCGCTGTACTGGTCGTAGAGGCGGCCGAAGGCGTCGGCCTCGCCGGCCTGGGCGCGCTCCACGAGGTCCATCATCCGGGCGCTGTCGCTGTCGGCGGCCGGGCGGCGTGCGGTGGCCGCGCCGGCCGGGCGGCCTCGTCTGCCGACCGCGGCGCTGCCGTCGGCCAGTGCGTAGCACGGGCCCAGCGGCGCGGCGGTGGTGAATGCGGGGACGGCGTACGCGGTGGGGACGAAGCCGCGCAACAGGTCTTGGACCCTTGCGCGCAGCGTAGCCAGGCCCGAGGCGTCAACCCCGACGTGTGGGTACACGGGACTCCCAGAGGCAGAGCTTCCATCACGTGCAGTGCGGGACCTTTCACCCGTCGTGGCGACGGAGGGGTACCGGTTTGCGTCTGAGGAGAATAACGCTTCGTGCAGGCGCTGCTACGCCCAGTTGCTCAAATCATCGATTACGTCGCTTCTGTAACCGAATGACGTTCAGTCAAGTGCCGCAGAATGAACGGTTGTTGATCGGAAGGGTTCGGGTTTGGGATGGGTAAGGGGCGTGTTGTGGTCGGGTGCGGGTGGGGGGACTGGTTGAGGGGTTGGGTGGGTACAGGGATTGGATTGGCCCGTGTTTCGGGTGTGGCCGGGCGTTGCGGCGGTGTCGGGGCGGGGTTCCCCTTGCGCGGTGTTGGGCTGGGCGGGGGCGGGTGCGCAGCCCGGCGCTGCGAGGTGCCGCTGCGCCCACCCGTGCCGCCCCAGCGGCACGACTGCCCGCAGCTACGTAGCGGCTCGGCGAAGGCCGGTGCGGTGGGTCAGCGCCCCAAAGGGGCGCGGGGAACTGCGCGACCAGCCACGACGCACTCGCAGGTGGTGTACCCGACTTCCAGCGGAGCGCTATCGGCGGCGGCGGTGGAGGGCGATGGCTGCTGCTGTGCCGCCTGCTACTGCGCCCACGCCTGCTGCTGCCGGGATGCCGACCTTGGCTGCCTTGCGGCCCGTGCGGTAGTCGCGCAGGCGCCAGTCCTTTTCCCGGGCGTGTTTGCGGAGCTTGCTGTCCGGGTTGATGGCGTAGGGATGGCCGACCAGGGACAGCATGGGGATGTCGTTGTGGGAGTCGCTGTACGCGGCGCAGCGGGAGAGGTCCAGGCCCTCCGCGGCGGCGAGGGCGCGGACGGCCTCCGCCTTGGCCGGGCCGTGCAGGGGTTCGCCGACCAGCTTGCCGGTGTACACGCCGTCCACCGACTCCGCCACCGTGCCCAGTGCGCCCGTGAGGCCGAGGCGGCGGGCGATCACCTGTGCGATCTCCACCGGGGCCGCCGTGACCAGCCACACCCGCTGGCCGGCGTCCAGGTGCGCCTGGGCCAGTGCGCGCGTACCCGGCCAGATGCGCTCGGCCATGTACTCGTCGTAGATCTCCTCGCCGATGGACTGCAGCTCGGCGACCCGGTGGCCCTTCACGATGGAGAGGGCGGACTCGCGGACGTCCTGCATGTGGTCCGGGTCCTCGAATCCGGCCAGCCGGAACCACGCCTGCTGCCAGGCGAACTTGGCGAGGTCGCGGGTCTCGAAGAACTTCCGCTTGTACAGGCCCCGGCCGTAGTGGAACAGCGCGGCGCCCTGCATCACGGTGTTGTCCAGGTCGAAGAAGGCGGCGGCCTTGTCGTCCCCGCGCACCGGAAATTCCGGCTCCTCGGCGGGGGTGACCTGCGTGGACTTGCGCGCGGCCTCCGCCGACGCCTCGCCTGCCAACACGCTCCGCGCCGTGGCGGAGCGCCTACGGGGAGTGAGCCATCCGAGAGCGGCCATGGCGTGAGCATAGCCATTCTGTTCGGCAGTTCCGGAGTCGGCAGGTTGGAACGCTGTGAACTCTCCGCGACCGTGCCGTTAAACAAGCGGGCGCCGCGGCGCGAGAATGGCCGACATGAGTCCCCTCTTCCGGCGGAAGGCCGCCCCGGCTCCCCAGGACCGGCTCGTCACCCTCGTCCGTAAGCCCGGTTGTCATCTGTGTGACGACGCACAGGTCGTGATCGAGAAAGTCTGCGGTGACCTCGGCGTGTCGTGGGAGCAGAAGGACATCACCGAGGACAAGGAACTCCATGACAAGTACTGGGAGCAGATTCCGGTCGTCCTGGTGGATGGCCGGCAGCACACGTTCTGGCGCGTGAACGAGGACCGGCTGCGCAAGGCACTGACCGAGTAGTCCAAAACGGCCGGAACGTCACCTAGTGTCTCGTGATCCTGTTTGTGTCAGTTCGCATTGTTGTTGACGAGTTTCTTCACGTTGGTCTGGACGAGTCGGACCTTGGCGAGAACCTCGTCGGCGGTCGCGGTCCAGGTGAAGGGTTTTG
>NZ_JBQQCE010000298.1:0-12045 GCF_052245645.1 Streptomyces sp. KR55
CCGGCTGACCTGCCGTGGGTTGGGCACTTCGGGGGTGGGCGGCTCGTCGCCGGGCTCGCCGGGGGTGGCGGGCTCCGCGGTCCAGCGGCGTACCTCGTCGATGAGCTCCTTCAGCGTCGGCGGGGCCGACCTGGGCAGGGAGATCGCCGTGATCCCGTCCTCCCGGTCGACGCGGGCCGCGGCGACGGGCAGCAACGTCCGCTCGCCGCCCGCCTGTTCACCGAAGACGAAGAGGAGCTGGTCCCCGGTCTGCAGGGAGTTGGCCGTGCCCTCGACGAACAGCTCCGAGCGGCGCTCCAGGTCCTCGGGGGTGACCAGGGAGGGGCGCCGGCGCCGTACCTTCAGCTCGTTGAAGTCCCAGCGGGCCGTCAGGTCGTGGCTGGTCTCGAAGGTCAGGGACTCCTCGTCGGCGGAGGCGGGCACACTGTGGCTGCGCGCCCCGCGCGGGATCAGCACCGGCAGCGTCTCGGCGCGCGGGTCGCGTTCGAGGGTGTAGGCGAGATGGGTGGCGGCGGCCACCCCGGGGCGGGGCCGGTGGCCGACGAGCCGGCCGAGCAGCACCAGGGAGCGGTGCTCGTTGGCGGTGCGGATGTAGGCCTCGTCGGCGATGCGCTCGGAGTGGAAGGTGAGCAGGTCGCCGAGGACGGCGGTGGCGTCGAGCAGGCCGATCGCCGGGTCGTCCGGGGTGCGGACGGTGAGCCCTTCGAGGGCCGGGTACGCGGGCGAGGCGAGCCGGTCGAGCAGGGCGGTCAGGAAGGAGCCGTACTCGCCGACGCGGTAGTCGAGGGCGGTGCGGCCGGGAGGATTGTGCAGGAGGGCCGGGGCCAGGCGTTCGTCGTGGCCGCCGCGGCAGGCGCCGCCGCAGGTGCATGCGTCAGCCGTCATCGGGCACCTCCCAGGGAAATCGCCAGCCGGCCGTTCTCCGGCCGGTCGGGGTCGTTGTCGCAGGTGGCGATCTCCAGCGGGCCGAGCCGCAGCACGCCGTCCTCCCTCTCTCCTCGGTCCTGCTCGAACAGCCGGCGCAGCCGGGTGACGTGCACGCTCTCGACGCCCGGGACGGCCGCGGCGACGGCGACCAGCCGGCTCAGCCGGACCGGTTCGCCGAAGGTCAGCGCGTCCGGGTGGAAGAAGCCGCGGGGACCGGCGCCGAGCACGCGGTACAGCTCGGCCAGGATCTGTCCGTGCTGGTGTCCGGGCGCGGCGCACACGGTGAGCGCGATGTCGAGCGGCACCAGCCGGGCGGGGCCGACGACGAGGTCGTGGCCGATGCGCCGGTATGTCTCCAGGGACTGGGCCACGGCAGCGAGCAGCTCGTCGGACGGGGTGCCGTCGCCGTACGCGTCGACGGCGATGTGCGCCTCCTGGACGCTGCCGGTCCAGCGCAGCTCGGCGGCCGCCCGCTGCACTCCGGGCAGGGCGGAGGCGAGGGCCGCGTAGTCCTCGGCGGTCACCGCGCGCAGGCGGGTGCGGCGCAGGTCGAGCGGCGCCAGCTGGCGTACCTGTTCGACGGGTTCGGGTTCGGTGCCGCCGGTGGCGGACAGCGGGTTGCGGACCACGGCGGCGGGCGGTGCCTCGCAGTCGTCCGCGACGACGAGATGGTTGATGGCCTCCGCGCCGACGTTGCCCGCGCTGCCGCCGCCGAGGCGGTAGTGGATCCGCAGGCGGGCGCCCGGGGTGGGGCGGGCGCCGTGCCGGCCGTCGCCGAACCGGAGGGCCAGCCGGCCGTCGTCCTCGAGTTCACCGACGAAGTGACGGTCGCGGGGGGCGCTGTCGAGCAGGTCGCGGCGGGGCTCCCAGACCTCGTCCCCGTCCTGGATGCGTACGGCGGGCAGGGCCCGGCGCGGGTCCTGGGTGAGGGCGCCGGTCGCGGAGCCCCGCAGCACCGGCTCGTCGGGGTGCAGTCCGGCCGCGTACGCCGGTCCCCAGCTGTGCGCGATCTCCCACGCGATGTGCCCGTCGAGGACCGTGCCCGCGCGGGCGCGTGCGGCGAGGACCTCGGTGCGGCGGAGCTTGGCGTCGAGCAACTGGTCGCTGCGGTGCAGGAGTTCGCGCAGCGCGCGGACGGGATGGAGGCGCAGTTCGAGGCGTTCCAGGATCTTCAGGCCGTAGATGACGGCGAGTTCGGAGATCTCCTCGTCGCCGAGCCCGTCGCGGTCGCGGGCGCTGCGCCACAGCTCGACGAGCCGCTGTCGGACCCGCCCCGGGATGGCGGCGATCCGCTCGGCCTGGCCCGCCGCCACGGTCCGGGAGTCGGGGAACGGCACGGCCTGCGCGACCGGGGCGCGGCCGAGGACCGGGCGGAAACGGGGCCGGATACCGGGGTAGAGGGACTGCGCGAGCAGTGTCCGCAGGGCGGCGGCCTGGGCGTAGGCCGTGCCCGGCACCACGCGCTCGTGGCGCTGTCCGGCGCGTTCCAGGCCGAGCCCGGCGCGGGTGGTGGCGGCCAGGCCGACGACGTCGAAGAGTTCGCGTACGTCGTCGGGGGTGAGGGCGTCACCCGACTCCGCCTGGTCCGTGAGGGAGTTGATGAGCCGCGCGGGCGCGTTGCCCTCCGTCCGGTCGGCGCAGCCGAAGACGGGCAGGTCGCAGGGGGCGACGACGGCGGGCTCGGGCGGCACAGTGGCCGTCCCCGGGGCGGGCAGGGAGCGGCCGTGGTCGACGAGGACGACGTTGCCGCGGGCGAGGGTCACGTCGTCGACCGGGAGGCAGTCGCGGCCGCCGCGGGTGCTGAGGCAGAACGGGAAGCGCAGGGCGTCCTCCGCCGCCCAGGTGACCTCCAGGACGGGCTGGTCCTCGATGCGGTCGACGGCCGGGAGCACGGAGGTCAGACGGACGGCCTGCCGGTGGCTCGGGTCCGCGTCGCCGGGGGTGCCGGTGCGCGGGCCCTTCACCTCCTCCAGGACGAGCAGGTCGCCGGGCTTCAGGGCGAGTCGGCGTTCGCGGCAGGTCTCCGGGTCCACCCACTCGTCGCGCAGGGTGGCCGAGGTGGCGCCCTTCGGCAGGGCGCACACCTCGCCGCCCCACGTCCACAGCCGGATCGCGTTGTGCGCGACGCGCAGCTCCAACTGGTCGGCGGCGACGACCGGTTCGAAGACCTCCACCGAACCGCGCTCGTCGAGGTCGGCCAGGTCGCCGTCCCCGATGACCGTGCCGGGTTCGGGGCGGTCGTGCGGGTCGAGGGCGCGGACGTCGACGGAGGCGAAACGGTAGGTGCCGGGAGCTAGCGTGTGGTCACCGACGGTTTCGACGGTGACGTAGGCCCGGGCGGTGCAGCCGTCGTGCATCGCGTAGTCGATGAGCCGTACGTGACGCCGTACGGAGACCCGGCGGCGGGCGGTGTCGAGGTAGGCCTCGGTGGCCACCGCGTCCTGCTGGTAGCTGATCTGGTCGCCGGTGTACGCCAGCAGCTCGACCAGGGTCATGCCGAGGTCGGCGGGGTTGCGTTCGGTCCAGTCGGGGGTGGTGAGCGCGAGGCGGTCGAGGAGCAGCTTGCGGATGGTGTCGTAGTCGCGCGCCGTGTAGTCGATGACGGGCGCGGCCGGGAAGCCCGGCTCCTCGGAGTGGTCGTCCTTGCAGTCGAAGGGAGTCGGGCAGTCGGGCCGGAAGGAGAAGGCCGCGCTGTGGTAGCGCTGGTCGAAGCCACGGAAGGGCTCGGTGCCGGGGCGGCCGTACGGGTCGGTCTCCACCAGGGAGAGGCGGTAGCGGGAGGTGTCGCCGGCCCGGTCGAGGGTGACATAGAGCCGGTCGTCGAGCTCGGGGTCCTCCTCGCGTTCGATGCTGACGTCGGTCGCGGTGATGCCGGTGATGCGGCGGCCGCCGTCGATGCGGACGTTCTCCGGGGTGAGGCCGTGCGGGGCCTTGCCGAGGAAGGTGACCGTCAGGAGCAGTCCGTCGTCGCTGACCTCGACGGCGTCGACTCCGTTGAGCTGGGCCGCTCTCACCTTGTTCCGGCGGGATGCGGTGGTGCCGGTGGTCATGCGGCCCTCCCTGCGAAGACGTCGTCGCGGCGGGTGCCGGTGGCGCGGACGACGTACGACAGGTACACACGGACGACGGTGTCCTCACCGACCACGTCGAGGGCCTCCACCTCGATGAGGTCACCGAGCCAGCGCTGCAGGGCGGCCTGGACGGACAGCTCGAGGGTGTTGATCAGCTCGGGGCTGTTCGGGGCGAAGACCAGGTCGAGGAGCCCGCAGCCGAAGTCGGGGCGCATGACGCGCTCGCCGGGGCTGGTGAACAGGAGTTGCTCGATCAGGTCGTGGACGTGGTCGCCGTGCCGGGCGTGGGCGGTGCGGCCGCGGCGGTCGGCGCGGAAGGGGAAGGCGATGTCGGTGCGGGTGGCGGTTTTCGTGGCGCTCATCGGACGGTGACCTTTCGCTGCGCGGCCTGGACGACGGGCGGTCCCTGCGGCACCAGGGCCGCGGTGAAGCACTGGGCCGCGGAGGTGTCGAGCAGCACGGGCGCGCCGTCGACCGTGACGCCGGTGCTGTCGGCGGTCCAGCGGACCGAGACGCAGGACATGGGCACACCGTCGACGGTGTGCGGGCAGCCGGTGACCACATAGCTGTGGGCGGCTGTGGCGACGGGGACACCGTCGCTGAACACGGCCCCGGTCGGTGTGGTGGCGGCGGTGACGCGCCCGCCGTGCGGGCAGCCGATCACGGCACCGGCGTCGAGCAGACTCGCGGACAACGTGTTTACTCCCCCGTCTTCTATCGCTTCGAGAGCACGGTCAACTGGCCCTCGTTGATGGTCACTTCACGGCCGCGCAGAACGATCTCGGCGCCCGCGCCGGTCGCGATGACCACGGCTTCCTCGGTGATACGGATGTAGGCGCCGCCCTTGGCCTGGAGCAGGATCCCCTCGTCGGTGCCGGGCGTGTCGCTCATGACGAGCTTGTGTGCCAGGGGCGTCTGGACGACGACCGGCTTGTTCGCCGCGTTCGCCCGGAGCTCGCGGCGCGCGTCGGGGGGCAGTTCCTCGGCGGCACCCCACCAGCACCCGGTCCACACCGGGAAGCTCGGGTCGCCCTGTTCGAACTCCACCCACACGCCGGTGCCGGGCGGCGGTACGACGAACTGTCCCGACTCGGGTCCGGTGAACGGCAGGCAGGGCAGCGCCCACGTCGACGGCTCGCCGCCGAGGACGTCCGGGACCTCGACGGTGATACGGCCGATGCGCAGCGGGTCGTCGTTGTCGACGACCCGGCCGCGGTACTTGCCGAGGTAGCGATTGCTGGGTGCCGCCATGGGGGACTGCTCCTGCTGGTCTCTGGGTGGTTACGGCCGGACGTGGGTGCTGCGGGCTTCCAGGCCCTCGCGGGAGAGGGTGAAGTTCTGCTGGAACGAGCCCGGGCGCAGGTTGTGCGTCACGGACTTGACGTAGTAGTCGCCGTCGTACGCCCGTCCCGCGCCGCGTACGCCGACGAGCTGGCGCGGCTGGAGGATGTAGCCGTGCCGGTTGACGTCGAGGGAGCCGGAACCGGAGACGACATCGGCGGAGATCGCGGCCCGGGCGAGCAGCTCGGCCTCGGCCTGCCCGCGTTGCTGCTTGGCGGTGCCGGACAGGGTGCGGCGCTTGAGGGCCGGGGTGGGCCGCTTGCCGAGGGGCGGACGCAGCGGGCTGATCGGCGGCTGCGGGAGGAGGGTGGACAGCCGGGTGTCCGGGTCCTGCCAGCGGGCCTGCGGCTCCTCGCGGGCGGTGCCGTCGTAGGCGAAGGTCAGCTGGTCGACGGTGGAGTTGGCGTCCATGTTGACGGTGAGGGCGTGCTGGCGGATGCCGAGGCGGACCTCCGGACCCCAACGGGCGGAGGACTGACCGGGGTTGGGCCCTGGCTCCAGATAGAAGGTGTAGCCGTTGGCGTGGGCGAGCTCGGTGACGTACTGGAGGTCGGTGCCGGTCTGGTAGTGCACGCGGAGGTCCTGGTGCGGGGGCTGGGCCACCTTCTCCGTGTAGACGTCGGGGCGGATGCCGTAGTCGGAGTAGCGGCGCAGGATGGCCAGCACCCGCTCGGAGGGCCGCAGGTTGGGGTAGCGGGCGGTCCGCTCCTCCAGGTCCATGAGGAGGGTGAGGTCCTCGCCGGTGACGGTGAGGGTGGAGTGGCCGGGTTGGTTGCTGGCGCCGACCTCGTGCCGTACGACCAGGCCGTCGAAGAGCACGCCGGGGGTGCCCCTGACGGTGACGGTGACGATGAGGCGGGTCTTCGGGTCGAAGAAGCCCTCGGGCAGCAGCCGGCGGCTGATGATGCCGTTCTTGGTGAGGTCGAAGGCCAACTGGAAGCCGCTGCGCTCACCGGCGGTGGCGGTGATCTGGGCGGACAGCAGGGCCTCGGTGACCTCGGCGGGGACGGGCCGGGCGAGCTTGGGCCCCATGAGGAGCGTGATGTGCACGGGGCCCTGCCCCACGGGCAGATCAAACACGCCGGTCCCCCCGGGGGAAGCCGCCCGCGAGCGGCACGTCGATGGTCCGGCCCGCCTCGTCGGTCAACTCGCGTGGATCCAGTACGGGGTTGGCGTCGGCGATCTGCCACCACTGGGCGGGGTCGCCGTAGTACCGCTGCCCGAGCAGATCGGGGCGGTCGCCGGCGGCGACGGTGTGCTCCTGAGCGTCGCCGCCGTCCAGAGGTGGCAGCAACCGCCGCTTGGTGTACCGGACTTCGGTCCCGTCGGGCCCGCGGTGGATCCCGATCTCGGCATCGTGGTAGCGGCTGGTGCGCGGGTACGGGTGGGCGCCCGGTATCGCGTCCAGTGCGCTCTCGTACGGCTCGATGTCGGCCATGAGGTGCGGTTCAGCCCCTTCCGATCACGGCGTTGGTTCCGGTGAGCCCGAGCGAGCCCAGGCTGCCCCCGCGTGCCGCGGCGGCGAGACGCTCCTTCTGCGCGAGGTGCGCCATGTAGAGGTCGGCGCCGCGGTGTCCGGCGGGCAGGTCGCTGACGGTGAGGATCTTCATGCCGATGCTGAGGGAGGCGCGGATCGGGTTGAGGTTCACGTCGAACGCGGACTCGTTGACGGAGAGCTCGGTGAGGCGCACGGGCATGACCCGCTTGCTCCCCCACGTGAACAGCGTCAGCGGCATCTCGATCGGACTGATCTCGATGGTCCCCTGCTGCGACAGCCGGCTCGCGGCACGCAGTTGGGCGGTGGTCGGCTGCACCAGCATTTCCAGCGTGGCGAGCTGCGGGTGGATCCCGTCGGGCGCGGCGATCTCGAACTGGTCGGTGGCGTCGATCTCGGCAGTGAACTTCCAGGTCTCCTGGGCGGGACCCTTGAGCCGCAACGCCTCGTTCCGGTCCCCGCTGCCGCCGCCTCCGGCGTCGCCGCTGTCGCCGGCCGACTGGGGGGAGACGCTGCGCTCCAGGGTGTCCGGGTTGAACTGCAGCACGATGATGCGCTGCGGGGTGCCGGTGTCGGGGTTGACGACGACGATGCCCGAGCGGATGGGTTTGGGGATGTCGGCGTAGCGGGTCATGGGTTCCTGTCCCTGTGTCTAGCGGAGGCGTTCCGCGAGCCGTGCGTGCAGGGGCGCATAGTCGTGGTCGGGGAAGACACTCGGGAGGATGTCCAGCATCGCCTGCAAGTCCCGGGCTGTGCCGACGTATTCCTCGTCGTTCAGCGGTGCCTCTGTGAAGAGGTGCTGCCAGTCGAAAACGCCCTTTGTCAGCCTCAAGGTCTCCATGTACTCGGCGTAGTCGAGATCCATCTTCCACAGGCTGTTTGTCCGGTGGTCGGAGAACCAGATCTCGGGATTCTCCATTCCGGGCTGCAACCGCACCGCGACGAGGGAGCCTGTGCCGGTGAAAGGGCTGGAGTCGATGACACGGAACCCGGTGGCCAGTTCGCGCTGTTCGTCCGAGTACAGCGATGACGGGAATTCAGGCGCGTCCTCGTGCACCGCCAGAGGCAAGGGACTGAGCCGGAACTCTCCTGCCAGGTCCGGGTGGGGAGGAACGGTCTGCCATTGGCTGCCCAGCTGCGAGAAGCGAATGTAGGCATTGCGGAGTTCGGCACCAAGTTCGACGCCTTCCCACTCCGCAAGGTCGTCGAAGAGCGAGTCCTCCGCAGTCAAGTCGATATCGTCCTGCACCTCGTTCAACACATCGATCGCCGGGCTGTCGCGCAACTCGTCGAGGACTCTGAGCCAGCCCTCTTCGTACGCCGTCGGCTCCTCAAGCTCCATTCCCTCTCCCAAAATACAGCCGCTGCTTCTGCTCGGCCCCTTTCAAGGCATCGATCACTCTCAACGCCGCAGCCAGTGCGGCAGGCCCCGAGGCCTGCGCCTTCAGCTCGGCTTCAAGGTCTCCCATTCCACTGAATTCCTGCTTCGGTTGCTCATCCCTGAGCTTTATGACCTTCTTGGCGGGGCCGGCGGCCAGCCTTGTGACCGCCACAATTTCCTTGTCGGTCGCCTTGTTGAGATCGATCACGAGCGGGGTGTTTCCCGTAGCCTGCCACGGCGGCGGGTCGAATTTTCCGCGAGTCCAGGATCCGTCCGGGCGATTCTTCCGCTGCCAATGCCCCTTGGGGTACTCATAGCTTCCCCAGTACATGTTCACAGCACTCGGGAATCCGGGATGAGCGCTCCGCATGGTGATGTCGACGTCATACCAGATCATTTTCTGGAGTTGACCGGTCCCCCCGGGTTTCTTTCCGATCGCGCGGGCGGCGGGGTGCTCGGCCCCCTCCCGTGCGCCGATGTTGTCCTCGCGGGTCGCCGGCGCCAGGTTCGATGTCGAGGCATGACCTCCCAGAACCGCCGTGAGCATGTGCATACGCACCCAGTCACCTCTGTTGGAGAGGCCCGCAGCGACGACACGGTCCCAGCCCAAAGGCCATGCGTCCGGACGATGCGAGGCTTCCGTGCCCACCGGAGTGCTCTTCTTGATGTAGTGCGCCCTGAAGGACTGCGCGGTGTCCCCGTCGGAGAACACCGGAAGAACGGTGTCCGGCAGGGGCGGCTCGTCCGCGCCTCGTGAACGCTGTTCCAGGGCTGTCGCGAGCTTCTCCATGAGCGCCCTCAAGGCACGCAGTTGCCGCTCGATACCGGACTGGTCGCCTGACAGGAAGATCGGTTCCCCGTACGAGGACCGCCCTGTGCGTCGGTTGTACCTGCCGTTATCGGTCTCCCGCTCGGGGAGACCGTCCTGAGCCTCTTCCACCAGCTTCCGCAACGCTTCCGCCTGCTTCCGGGCCGCTTCCTGATCGGTCCGCAGCTGCTGCTGTTCGGAGATCGGGGGCGAATTGTTCTCCCGTTCCCAGTCGTTGATGTACGCCGTGATCGCAGCCAGGGTGCTCCGCATGGCCAGGTCGGCGCTCCTGCCCTTGCCGTCGAAGAGCAGCGTGTGCATCGAGCCGTCCACGGTGCGGAAGCGGACCGAGGGGAGGTCGTAGTCCTTCCTGCCCTCCTGCTGCCCCTGCCTGTCCCGGTCCCTTGTACGGTCCCTGTCGCGGTCGCGTGACCGGTCCCGGTCGTTCCGGCGCCGCCACTGGTCCCGCAACCTGCGCAGCCGGTCGTTCAGCCTGTTGCCGAGTTTGCGGCGGGCCTTGCCGAAGAGCTTGCCGGTGGCTCGGCGAGCCCTGTTGACAGCCGACTTGATGGTCTGGCGGGCGCGGCTGCCGGGGCGGCGGTCGCGGTCCTTATCGGTGTCGCGACGCCTGTCATCCGTACGCCTGCTGTCCGGACGGCGGTCGTCCGGACGCTTGCCGTCGTCCTTTCGGCGGCTGTCCTCGGGACGGTTCCTGGCGCGGCCCCGGTCGTCCGTACGGTCCGTGTCGGACCTACGGCGGTCCGGGCGGATAGTGTCGCGGGCCGGGCCGCGGCGCGACGGGGCGTCGGGGCCGTCGTCCTTGTCGGTGCGCGTGCGCTGCTCCGCGTCCCGCATCCGCTTCCGCGCGGCGTTGACCTCGCGGCCCTCCTCGCGGCGCCGCTCGTCGTCGCGGCGCTTCTTCGGGCGGGTGGTGTGCGAGGGGCGCTTCTTCTCCGGGGAGGTGCGCTTGCCGGGGCGTGGCCTCGTCGGTGGGCGGGACGTCCTGTCCGTGGAGGGCTTGCGCGGCGTCGGGCGGTCGTCGTCCCGGCCGGACGGGCGATCGGTCGGGCGGTCCGGGGCCGGCGACCGGTCGTTGGTCGTGGGCGCGGGGTCCTGGTCCTTGGGCTTGCCCGGAGCGTTCGGCTGGGCGGGCGGTGCGTCGGAGCCGTCCGGCTTGTCCTTCTTCTTGCGGAGGTTCTTCAGCATGTCGCCGAGCTTGTCGGCCACCTTGCCCATGAACCTCCCGACGCCCTCGATCAGGAACTCGTAGATCAGCTCGAGCAGGGCGACGACACCGGCCGCCACCGCCTTCGCGAAGGGCAGGGCGCCATTGCCGCTCTTGACCGACTTCAGGAAGTCCATGAACAGGCCGAAGGCGGCGAGGATCTCGCTCAGCGCGCCCCATGCCGTCTTCAGGGCGTCGATGATCGCCATGACCCAGCCGGCCCCGGGGATCAGCTTCGCGACGACCTTCTCCACCACCAGCACACCGATGATGACCGGGAGTTGGGGCAGCGCCTCGTCCCACGCCATCTGAGCCATCTGCTCGACGGTCACCCCGCCGGAGATCAGCTCCTGGAAGTCCTCCATCGGGATGCCGATGATCTCCTGGACCTTCTGGTTGAACCAGGCCTTCACCGCGCTGGTGACCTCGTTGAAGAGGTGCTCCCTGGCACCGGTGTCCGCGGCGGCCCCCGCCTTGCTGATCCAGTCGCCGGGGTCGGAGACGATGTCGTTGAAGATGGCGGCCCATTCACCGAGGCCCTCCACGACGGCGGCGCCGAACTCCAGCGCACCGACGGTGGCGGTCTCGGCGACCTCGACGGCCGCCAGCATCCCGGTCTCCAGGACGTCGAGCCCCGCGAGCAGCGCCCCGCACAGGCCGTCGAGCAGCTTCCCCGCGATCTACTTGAGGCCGTCCGCGATCTGGTTGACCTTGTCCACGGCCCAGTCGCGCGCACCGTCGATGGTGTTGCGCCACTTGTCGCGCATCGCCGGGTAGTCGGCGAGGAGTTCGTCACCGAGGGCGATCAGGGCGTCCGCGAACTTGTTGATCTTGTCGATCACCCAGTTGCGGGCGTCGTCGATGAGCTTGAAGACCTGCTGCTTGAACTTGTCGATGAGGTCGGTGACGATCTGCCGCGCCTTCTCGAAGACGCTCTTGATGGCGTTCTTGAGCTCCTCGAAGAACTGCTTCAGCTTTTCGATGGCTTCTTCGAGCCAGTTGTCGGCGTCGTCCTTGCCCTCCTCCTGCTTCTTCTCGGCCTCCTTCTCGGCGTTGGTCTGCTCGTCGGTGATCTTCTTGTTGTCGTCCTGGGTCCGCTTGTCGACGTCCTTGTCGGTCTGCTCCTCCTTCTCCTTGATGTCCTTGCGGACCTCGTCGTACTTCCTGCCCTTCTTGCCGTCGATCTCCGCGGTCTTGTCGTCCTGCTCCTTGCGCCACTTGTCGCGGGAGTCGGCGATGTCGGAGCGGCCCTTGTCCCGGGCGTCGGCCTGCTGCCTGCTGCTTCTGTCGACCTCGCGCTTCAGGTCCTGATCGTGCTTCTGCCGGTCCGCCTGGGCCTTGTCGTCCTTGGCCCTGCGCTCCTGCGTCATCCTCTGCCGGCCCTCGGTGAAGCCGGCCTGGATCTGCGGACCACGGTCGTGCTCGGCCACGGCGGACGCGGACTCGATCGGCACCCCGCCGCCGGACATCGTGCGCCCGGCACCCTTGGCGTTCTTGCCGTTGCCGCCGGGCACCTTGCCGGTCAGGGTCTCCTTGGGCACGTCCGGGTAGATCTGGTCCTCGCCCATCGGGCGGGCCGCGTCCTCCCGGCCGGAGCGGTGCAGTTCCGCCTTCCGCTCGTCGAGCTTCTGGCCCTGTTCGTCGGTGCGCTGGGGGTCCGAGTCGTTCTCCAGCGGCAGCCGCGGTGCGTCGCCCACCTTGGCGTTCTGCAGGCCCTCGTCCTTCGTCGGGAGCCCGAGGATCGAGTCGATCAGGTCGTCGAGGGGCAGGATCTCCTTCAGGAGCTTGCCGAAGAGC
>NZ_JBQQCE010000299.1:0-12024 GCF_052245645.1 Streptomyces sp. KR55
CCTTGGTGAGATCGGGGACCTCGCCCTTCAGCTTCTCCTGCTGGGGGCGCGCGGCCGGGACCGGCGTCGGAGTGGGTGTGGTCTCCGCGCGGTCGCCGACGCTCACACCCTGAGTGAGGTCGGCGACGACCGGCGAGGGCGGCATGCCGTGCAGCACGGCACCGTCGAGCGCGGCAGCGGCGGCCGCAGCGACGTCCACGGCGTCCATCTGCCGGTCCATCTAGGGCTGCGGCACAGCGGAGCGCCTCGGACGGCCGCGACGCCGGGAGAGCGCCTCCTGCTCGGCGCCGTCGGGGTCGTACGACTGCGGGGCCGGCCCGCGCCTGCGGGGGCGGGCCGGCAGCGCCTCGCGCCACTGGTCGTCGTACCGCTCGTCGTCGTCGGTGAACTCCTCGTCCGCCGGGTCGCGGACGAGGCCGAGCTTCGTGCCGAGCAGCCGCAGCCGCTGCGGGATGGCGTTGACCGGGGTGGCCGTGACGACCAGCAGACCGAAGAGCGTCAGGAGTACGAGCAGCGGTACCGCGAGCATCTCGCTCATGGTGTACGTCAGCGGAGTCGCCGCGCCCCAGCCGATGAGGCCGCCGGCGTCCCGTATGGCCTGCATGCCGTCGCTGCGGGCGGGCGAGCCGCAGGCGATGTGGACCTGGCCGAGCACGCCGATGACGAGCGCGGACAGGCCGATGACGATGCGGCCGTTGGCCTCGGGCTGCTCGGGGTGCCGGATGAAACGCACCGCGATGACCGCGAGGAGGATCGGCACGAGCAAATCCAGCCGGCCGAAGGCGCCGGTGACGAGTATCTCGACCAGGTCGCCGACCGGGCCGCGCAGGTTGGACCAGGTGCCCGCGGCGACGATCAGCGCCAGGCCGAGGAGCAGCAGGGCGATGCCGTCCTTGCGGTGGGCCGGGTCGAGGTTCTTGGCGCCCTGTCCGATGCCGCGGAAGACGGCGCCGACGGCATGCGCGACGCCGAGCCAGATCGCGCGGACGAGCCGGTAGACGCCTCCGGTCGGACTGGGTGCCGGCTTGGGCGCGGGCTTCTTCGCCGCGGCCTTCTTGGCGGGAGCCTTCTTCGCGGGGGCCTTCTTCGCAGCGGCCTTCTTCGCCGGAGCCTTCGCGGAACCGGCAGCCTTCTTCGCGGGCTGCTTCTTGGCTGCGGAGGGACGTGAGGCCATAGGTGTGAGATTACCGGTGGAGACGACAGCGGACACGCGTGCCCACTGCTTCACCCGTTCGTGTCGCCCTTGCAGAGGCGTGAAACTGACGCGAGTTCACGTAGGAGTGACGCACCGATGAACGCCGTCCCGCCGGCCGCGGCGCGGGCACCGGGCAACTGGCCCCGCGCAGACGTCAGTTCTGCGACGGCACCGACGCCGCGCCGCCCGCACCCGGCTCCAGCGCGTCCAACGCCCGCCGCAACCCTGTGAGCTTGCGCTCCAGATGGGCCGCCGTGGCCACCGCCGCAGCGTCCGCCGAATCGTCGTCGAGTTGCTTGGACAGCGCCTCGGCCTGCTCCTCCACGGCCGCGAGCCGCGCCGACAGCTCCGCGAGCAGACCGGCCGGCTCCTTGCCGCCGCCGACCGCGCCCTTGCCGCCGCCCTCCAACTGGAGCCGCAGCAGCGCCGCCTGCTCCCGCAGCTGGCAGTTCTTCATGTACAGCTCGACGAACACCGAGACCTTCGCCCGCAGCACCCACGGGTCGAAGGGCTTGGAGATGTAGTCGACCGCGCCCGCCGCGTAGCCACGGAACGTGTGGTGTGGACCGTGGTTGATCGCGGTGAGGAAGATGATCGGGATGTCCCGCGTCCGCTCACGCCGCTTGATGTGGGCAGCGGTTTCGAAACCGTCCATTCCCGGCATCTGGACGTCCAGCAGAATGACCGCGAAGTCGTCCGTGAGCAGTGCTTTGAGCGCTTCCTCCCCGGACGATGCCCGCACCAGCGTCTGATCGAGCGCAGAGAGGATCGCCTCCAGCGCCAGCAGATTCTCCGGCCGGTCATCGACCAGGAGGATCTTGGCCTTCTGCACCATGGCCCGCCCTCCTCGCCCCGGCAGTGCACCGGGCGCCGCCCCGTGGGACGACTCCGTTACGCCGCCCATCCTCGTGCCGGTCATCGTAGCCGTACCCCGCCTGTCGCCACACCCTGTCACCGCGATGTCACTGTGCACGTAGCAGAAACGTAGGGGGAGACCAGAAGGTTCCCCGAATCCCGTACTTGTACACGACTACCAACACCCTGAGTCAGCAACTCGAGGTGAACATCCACCGTTCATTCCCCCTGCATCCACTGCTCCATCACCGTGAGCAGATGATCGGGATCGACCGGCTTCGTGACGTAGTCGGAGGCGCCCGACTCGATCGCCTTCTCCCTGTCGCCCTTCATCGCCTTGGCCGTCAGCGCGATGATCGGCAGCCCTGCGAACTGCGGCATCCGACGGATCGCCGTGGTCGTCGCATACCCGTCCATCTCCGGCATCATGATGTCCATCAGGACGACCGCCACGTCGTCGTGCTGCTCCAGGACCTCGATGCCCTCCCGGCCGTTCTCGGCGTACAGCACCGACAGCCCGTGCTGCTCCAGGACGCTGGTGAGCGCGAAGACGTTACGGATGTCGTCGTCGACGATCAGTACCTTCTCGCCGCCGAACCGGATCCCGCCGCGCGGCTGCGCGTCCGCGTCCTCCGCGCCGGCCGGCCACTGCGCCTGCGGCAGGGCCCGCTGTTCGGCGACGGGCGTGGCCCTGCGGCGCCGCCGGAACAGGGCGGCCGCACCGTTCTGCGTCTCCCGGTACGACTTCACCTCGGCCGGCGTCTCCACGACCGCCTCGGACAACTCCGGCCAGCCCTCGCCGAGCTCGCCGACCCCCGGGGGGAGCGCGGGCTGCTGGTAGCCGTGCGGCGGCAGCTCGCTCGGGTGCAGGGGCAGATACAGCGTGAACGTCGAACCGCGGCCCGGCTCGCTCTGCGCATGGATCTCACCGCCGAGCAGCTGAGCGATCTCCCGCGAGATCGACAGCCCGAGCCCGGTACCGCCGTACTTGCGGCTGGTCGTGCCGTCCGCCTGCTTGAACGCCTCGAAGATCACCCGCATCTTGCTCGCCGCGATACCGATGCCGGTGTCGGTCACCGAGAACGCGATCAGCTCCGCGTCCGGATCGGTCAGTGAACCGGTCTCCAGCAACTGCTCCCGGATCTTCTGCGGCACGTCGTCGCGCGCCGGACGGATCACGAGCTCCACCGAGCCGGAGTCGGTGAACTTCACCGCGTTGGACAGCAGGTTGCGCAGCACCTGCAGCAGCCGCTGCTCGTCGGTGTGCAGCGTGGCGGGCAGCTCCGGCGACACCCGTACGGACAGGTCCAGGCCCTTCTCCGCGGTCAGTGGCCGGAAGGTGGCCTCCACGTAGTCGACGAGCTGGACGAGCGCGATCCGCGTCGGGGAGACGTCCATCTTGCCCGCCTCGACCTTCGACAGGTCGAGGATGTCGTTGATCAGCTGGAGCAGGTCGGAGCCCGCCCCGTGGATCGTCTCGGCGAACTCGACCTGCTTCGGGGTGAGGTTGCCGTCCGCGTTGTCGGCGAGCAGCTTGGCCAGGATCAGCAGCGAGTTCAGGGGCGTACGCAGCTCGTGCGACATGTTGGCGAGGAACTCGCTCTTGTAGCGCATGGAGACCGCGAGCTGCTCGGCGCGCTCCTCCAGAACCTGCCGCGCCTCCTCGATCTCGGTGTTCTTCACCTCGATGTCGCGGTTCTGCCGGGCGAGCAGCTCGGCCTTCTCCTCCAGCTCGGCGTTGGACGCCTGGAGGGCCTTCTGCCGGTTCTCCAACTCGGCGGACCGCTCACGCAGTTGCTCGGTCAGCTCCTGCGACTGCTTCAGCAGCACCTCCGTCTTGGTGTTGACGGAGATCGTGTTGACGCTGGTCGCGATCATCTCGGCGATCTGGTTGAGGAAGTCCTTCTGGATCTGCGTGAACGGTGTGAACGACGCCAGTTCGATGACGCCGAGCACCTTGCCCTCGAACAGCACCGGCAGCACGATCACCTGCGCGGGCGGCGCCTCGCCGAGCCCGGAGGAGATCTTCAGATAGCCACTGGGGGCGTTCTCGACAAGGATCGTGCGCTTCTCCTGCGCGGCCGTGCCGACCAGCGCCTCCCCCGGCCGGAACGACGTCGGCATGGATCCCATCGAGTAGCCGTACGAGCCCAGCATGCGCAGTTCGAACTGGTCGTCCTTGCCGGCACCGTCGCCGAGCGGCATCGCGACGAAGAACGCGCCGTGCTGCGCGGAGACCACCGGCGTCAGCTCGCTCATGATCAGTGAGGCCACGTCCTCCAGATCACGGCGGCCCTGCATCAGCGCAGAGATACGGGCGAGGTTGCCCTTGAGCCAGTCCTGCTCCTTGTTGGCGATCGTGGTGTCGCGCAGGTTGGCGATCATCTTGTTGATGTAGTCCTGAAGTTCCTGGATCTCGCCGGAGGCGTCCACGTCGATCTTCAGGTTCAGGTCGCCACGGGTCACCGCGGTCGCCACGCGCGCGATGGCACGCACCTGCCGGGTCAGGTTCCCGGCCATCTCGTTCACGGACTCGGTGAGGTCACGCCAGGTGCCGTCGACGTCACGCACGCGTGCCTGGCCGCCCAGCTGGCCCTCCGTACCCACCTCACGGGCGACGCGGGTGACCTCCTCGGCGAACGAGGACAGCTGGTCGACCATCGTGTTGATGGTCGTCTTCAGCTCGAGGATCTCACCGCGCGCGTCGATGTCGATCTTCTTCGTGAGATCACCCTTGGCGATGGCCGTGGTGACCATGGCGATGTTGCGCACCTGCCCGGTCAGGTTGGACGCCATCTGGTTCACGGACTCGGTGAGGTCCTTCCAGGTGCCCGCCACGCCCGGCACGTGCGCCTGCCCGCCCAGGATGCCGTCCGTACCCACCTCGCGGGCCACCTTGGTGACCTGGTCGGCGAACGAGCTCAGGGTCTTCACCATGGTGTTGAAGGTGTCGGCGAGCTGAGCGACCTCACCGCGCGCCTCGATCGTCACCGTCCGCGTCAGGTCACCGTTGGCGACGGCCGCCGCGACCTGGGAGATGTTCCTCACCTGAACGGTGAGGTTCTTGGCCATCAGGTTGACGTTGTCGCTGAGGTCCTTCCAGATGCCCGTGACACCCGGCACATGAGCCTGGCCGCCCAGGATGCCCTCGGTGCCCACCTCGCGGGCCACCCGCGTCACCTGGTCGGCGAAGGACGACAGCTGGTCCACCATCGTGTTTACGGTGGTGACGAGCTCGAGGATCTCGCCCTTGGCGTCGACGGTGATCTTCTTCGACAGGTCACCCTTGGCGACCGCGGTCGTGACGTCGGCGATGCTGCGCACCTGCACGGTGAGGTTGTTCGCCATGAAGTTCACGGACTGGGTGAGGTCCTTCCAGGTGCCGGACACGCCCTGCACCTCGGCCTGACCGCCCAGCTTCCCCTCGGTGCCCACCTCGCGGGCGACGCGGGTGACCTCCTCGGCGAAGGACGACAGCTGGTCCACCATCGTGTTGAGGGTGTTCTTCAGCTCCAGAATCTCGCCACGCGCGTCCACGGTGATCTTCTGCGACAGATCACCCCGCGCCACCGCCGTCGCGACCTGCGCGATCTGCCGCATCTGAGCGGTCAGGTTGCCGGCCATGCCGTTCACGGAGTCCGTCAGGTCCCGCCACACACCGGCCACGCCGGGCACCTGCGCCTGACCGCCGAGCCGGCCCTCCGTACCCACCTCACGGGCCACCCGCGTCACCTGGTCGGCGAAGGACGACAGCTGGTCCACCATCGTGTTGACGGTGTTCTTCAGCTCCAGGATCTCCCCGCGCACATCCATGGTGATCTTCTGCGACAGGTCGCCACGCGCCACAGCAGTCGTCACCTGGGCGATCTGCCGCACCTGGGCGGTCAGGTTGCCGGTGATGGAGTTGACGGCGTCGGTGAGCTCCTTCCACGTACCGGAGACGCCCTCCACGCGCGCCTGCCCGCCGAGCCGCCCCTCGGTGCCCACCTCCCGGGCCATGGTCGTGACCTGGTCGGCGAACGACGACAACTGGTCCACCATCGTGTTCACGGTGTTCTTCAGCTGCAGCATCTCGCCGGAGACGTCCACGGTGACCTTCTGCGACAGATCACCGTTGGCCACGGCCGTCGTCACCTGGGCGATGTTCCTCACCTGTCCGGTGAGATTCCGGAACGCCGTGTTGACGGAGTCCGTCAGGTCCTTCCACGTCCCTGCCGCGCCCGGCACCTGTGCCTGACCGCCCAGCTCACCCTCGTCACCGATCTCCCGCGCCACCCGCGTGACCTCGGAACCGAAGGCCGACAGCTGGTCCACCATCCCGTTGACGGTGTTCTTCAGCTCCAGCATCTCGCCGGCCACGTCCACGGTGACCTTCTGCGACAGATCACCGTTGGCCACCGCCGTCGTCACCGCGGCGATGTCCCGCACCTGGGTCGTCAGGTTCCGGAACACCGTGTTGACGGAGTCCGTCAGGTCCTTCCACGTTCCCGCCGCACCCGGCACGTTCGCCTGCCCGCCGAGCCGTCCCTCTGCGCCGACCTCGTTGGCCACGCGCGTGACCTCGTCGGCGAAGATCCGCAGCGTCTCGGTCATCTGGTTGATCGTCTCGGCGAGCTGCGCGACCTCACCCCGCGCCTGCACCGTCACCTTGCGCGACAGATCACCGCTGGCGACCGCGGTCGTCACCTCCGCGATACCGCGCACCTGGGCGGTGAGGTTCCCGGCCATCGTGTTGACGGAGTCGGTGAGCTCCTTCCACACACCGGCCACGCCGGGCACCTGCGCCTGACCGCCCAGCTCGCCCTCGGTCCCCACCTCTCGGGCGACCCGGGTCACCTCGGAGGAGAACGCGGAGAGCTGGTCCACCATCGTGTTGACGGTTTCCTTCAGCTCCAGCATCTCGCCGGCCACGTGAACCGTGACCTTCCGGGACAGATCACCCTTGGCGACCGCCGTCGTCACCAGCGCGATGTCCCGCACCTGAGCGGTCAGCCGGTACGCCATCGTGTTGACGGACTCCGTCAGGTCCTTCCACGAACCCGACATCCCTCGCACCTGGGCCTGCCCGCCCAGCTTTCCCTCGGTGCCCACCTCACTGGCCACCCGCGTGACCTCGTCGGTGAACGTCGACAGCTGGTCGACCAGGTTGTTGACCGTCCGCCCGACCTTGAGGAACTCCCCGCGCAGCGGGTGCCCGCTCCCGTCGGGCGCCTGCGTCCGCAACTCCATCCGGGGCAGCAGATCACCGTCCGCCACCGCGGACAGCACCCGGCTGACCTCGGACACCGGCCATACGAGATCGTCGACCAGGGCGTTCGAGGCGTCGATGGCGGCCGCCCAGGACCCCTCGCAGGCGCCCGTCTCGAGCCGCTCCGTGAGCTTTCCCTCACGTCCCACCACGCGGCGCACGCGCGACAGCTCACCCGTCAGGTGCAGATTGCGGTCGGCCACCTCGTTGAACACGGCCGCGATCTCCGCCATCACGCCGTCCCCGGACACCGTGAGCCGCCTGCGGAAGTTTCCGTCCCGCATCGACACAAGAGCCGCGAGCAGCCGGTTCAGGGCAGCCGTGTCCACCTCGGTGGTCCCGCTCCGGTTGCTCGGGGACTGTCCGCCCTTCGCACGCGGCTTAGTGCCCCGCGTCGCTGCGCCAGACTCCACTGTGTCCCTCCCGCAGGGATCGACCGTTACTGCTGTGCTCGGGTACTACTGCTCGGCGTACCGGTTACTACTGCGTATACCGGCCCGGCGGTACCGGGCCGCCATCACCACCAGGGGTACCGGCCGCACCTAGGGCTGCTGCCCGCCATACACGGAAAACACTCTCGGCCTGCCCGGATACCTCCACCAGAAGCCTGCCCAGTGTTTCACCCCTGCCGAACCAGGCCATAACAGTTCGGCAGCTTCGCACATCGTCCGCACACCCTCCGGACGGAAACACTGCAGACCGGCACACGCATGGATGGCGAAGGTAAGTAACCTTGCATGCGGCTGTCCAGCCGCGCCGGTCCGTCCGGCCTGGGCGGTGGCACGAGAACGAGCGGGCATCGGAGGGGCGGCCGCACACATGACCACCGGACTGATTCCCGGGGGACAGCCCCCGGACCCCCGGCCGACGAGCGGCCTGCCGTCGCAAACGCGACGGGAGCCGGTCGATCACGGGGCCCAGCACGTAGAAAGCAGGTCGAGGAGTTCTGTGATCACCGCGCGCGCGGCCGCCAGCTTCGAGCCCGTCGGGCGCTCGGTCGCCTCCGCCCGCTCCTTCGTCCGCGACACACTCCAGGGCTGGGGCTACGCCGACATCGTGGACGACGCGGTGGTCCTCACCAGCGAGCTGGTCACCAACGCCGTCGTGCACGCCGGTACGACCGCGGACGTCCTGTGTCTGCGTACCGACGGCGGCGTACGCATCGAGGTCGCCGACCACTACCCCGAACGCGAAGTCCCACTCCAGGGCTCGGCCGTCAACATGGGCAGCCCCGACCGCGAGGGCGGCCGCGGCCTCCAGCTGTGCGCGGCCCTGGCCAGCCGCTGGGGCGTCGAGTACACCCCGACGCACAAGCAGGTCTGGTTCCAACTCGACCTCCCCGAGCGCGCGGTGGGCACCCGCACCGCCGGCCCGTCCCTCCCGGCCGACCTGCTCCCGCTGGCCGACGGCCGGGTCCGTGTGGCGGTCATCCAGATCGACCGGAACGGCTCCATCTCGGCCTGGAACGACGACGCCGAGGAGCTGTTCGGCTACCAAGCGGAACAGGTCACCGGAAAACCCCTCACCGACTTCGCGGCCTGGCCGCACACGCCCGGCACCAGCACGGGCATCGCGGAGGCCCTCCAACTCTCCCGCTGGGAAGGCAGTTACGGCGTCCGCAACGCGAACGGGCGGGTGATTCCCGTCTACGCCTCCCACCTCCGCGTCCGCGACACGGCCGGCGAACCCTCCACGGTCTGCCTCCTCGTACGGGACCACGAACGCGCCGTCCTGCAGACGCCGATGCGCCTGCCGGCATCCGACACGAGCACCTCCTCGGAGGGCCAGAACACCGACCCCTTCGAGGTGTTCATCGGCTCCCCCGCCCCGGACGACCTCGACGGCCTCCTCCAGCGCACGGTGGAACGCGCCCGCGACATGCTCGACGGCGACTCCGCCTTCCTGCTCCTCGCCACCGACGACGAAACGGAGTTGGAGGTCCGTGCCTCCACGGGCCTGCCCTCCGCCCGCCAGCGCTTCGCCCGCGTCCCCGTCGAGGCGGGCACCGGCCGCTACGGCTCCGCCCGCATGCCGGCCGTCCATGACGACCTCACGGCGGTCTCCGGTGCGGTACCGCTGCTGAACGGCACCGGCATGCGCTCGGTGGTCACGGTCCCGCTGAAGGTCGAGGGCCGCCTCACCGGCTCCCTCGGCGTCGCCGCGGAGGCGCCCGGCAGATACTCCAACGAGGAGGCCCTGCGCCTCCAGTTCGCCGCCGACCGCATCGCCCTGGCCGTCGAATCCGCCCGCCTGGGTGAACTCGAACGCCTGCGCCGCGGCTCCCTCAGCTTCCTCGTCGAGGCCTCCGACCTCCTGGCCGGCACCCTGGACCGCGACCAGACACTGGCCCTCATGGCCCAGATGACGGTCCCGACGCTGGCCACCTGGTGCGCCGTCTACACGATCGCCGACCAGGCCTCGGAGCCGTATCTGTCGTACGTCCTGCACGAGGACGAGGAACTCATCGACGGCATCAAGTCCCTCCTGTCAAAGATCGCCCCGCCCGACCCGGTGCCCACCCCGGGCGCCCGCGTCTGGTCGGCCCCGGCGGAAGCCGCCCACCAGGCGGCGCTGCGCACGTCCATGCGCAGCCTGGGCCTCGGTGAACCAGCCACGGTCAGCGGGGGAATCGGTCCGACCCTGGCAACAGCCTCGGCCGTGGGCGGCGAGACGGTCGTCCTCCCCCTGGTGGCCCGCAACCGCGTCATCGGCATGTTGACGCTGGGCAAGCCGACCGACGAACACTTCCGCCAGGAGATCCTGGAACTGGCCGAGGACCTGTCCCGTAGAGCCGCCCTGGCCCTGGACAACGCCCGTCTCTACTCGGAGCGCGTGGCCATCAGCCAGTCCCTCCAGCGCAGCCTCCTGCCCCCCGAGCTCCCCGAGATCGGTGGCGTGGAGGTCGAGGTCATCTACCGCGCGGCCGGCGAGGGCAACGAGGTCGGCGGCGACTTCTACGACCTGTTCCCCATCCGCGATGGCGCCTACGGCTTCGCCATCGGCGACGTCTGCGGTACGGGCCCCAACGCGGCGGCGGTCACGGGCCTGGCCCGCCATGCGCTGAGGTTGCTGGCCCGCGAGGGCCTCAGCGGCCCGGCGGTCCTGCAACGCCTCAACTCCGCGATCCTCGACGAGGGCGCCCGCAGCCGCTTCCTGACGCTCCTGTACGGCGAGATGCGTCCGCAGGAGGACGGCAGCGCGGAGCTGAAGGTGGTGTGCGCCGGACACCCGCTGCCGCTCCGCCTGCGCCAGGACGGCACGGTCGAGACCGCGGCCGAGCCTCAGCCGCTCCTCGGTGTCCTGGAGGACCTGGACCTCTACGAGCAGACCGTCATCCTCGACCCGGGCGACGTCCTGCTCTGCGTCACGGACGGCGTCACCGAACGACGCGAAGGCACCCGCATGCTGGGCGACGACGGCCTCGCCGACGTCCTCACCACCTGCACCGGCCTCACGGCGGGCGCGGTGGCGGCCCGCGTCATGCGCGCCGTGGAACGCTTCGCCACGGACGCCCCCTCCGACGACATGGCGATCCTGGCCATGCGCGTGCCGGGTCTCCACAACGGCCTGAACGGCGCCTGACTGAAAAGCGCCTGAAACAACGCCCGAACAACCAAAAGGCCCCCGCCCGAAAGGGCGGAGGCCTTTTGTGGTGGAGCCCCCAAACGGAATCGAACCGTTGACCTTCTCCTTACCATGGAGACGCTCTGCCGACTGAGCTATAGGGGCCGGTCGCCTTGCCGAGGTTTCCCTCGCGGCAACGGAATAGATCATACCCCGAACAGACCCGTGCTCCCAACCAGGACCGCCCGAGACAAGACCGGTCAGAAGGCTGGCTGCAACAGGCCACCCAGGGCATTGCACGCGGACACGATCCGCTGCATGTCCCGCTTCGTCAAAGCCCCTTCCACAGGCAGCGCAAGCGTTTCTGCCGCCGCCCGCTCGGTCTCCGGCAAGGACACGCACTGCCGGAACCCGGGCAGCCGATGCACCGGAGTTTTCACCGGAACGCGGCACTCAACTCCCCTGGCCCGCACGGCCCGCGCGAAGGCGTCCCGGTCCGGCCGCCCGTTCCCCGGCACCCGCACGACGTACTGCTGATAGGTGTGCCCGACACCGCCATCAGGCGTGTACACACCCTTCAACTTGGCATCGAGATAAGCGGCCCGCTGCCGTCGCTGAGCCACCTCGTCGTACGGCGACTCGGACTCCCCCTGCTCCAGCACCAGAATCCCGTGCCGCTGCCCAACGCGGTGCAGTCGCGCCACATCCGCCGGCCGACCGAAGCGGTGTACGACAACGACCGCCGCGGTACGCGGAGTTACGACCGCTTCGACAGCCGACGGGTCCAGGCAGTACGACACCGGGTCGATGTCCGCGAACACCGGGAGCGCACCGGCCAGAGCCACGGCTTCCGAGACTTCGACGTTCCCGAAGGCCGGCACGATGACTTCGTCACCGACGCCGATGCCGGCGGCTCTGAGCATTGCAGCAGTACCCATGCTGCGGATCGTGGTTGCGCAACGTGAACTTCAAGTGACACAGAACAAAAAAGGGTTGGACCCGAAACCGAAGTTCCGGGTCCAACCCACTCAAGATTTGTTCGGCGGTGTCCTACTCTCCCACAGGGTCCCCCCTGCAGTACCATCGGCGCTGTGAGGCTTAGCTTCCGGGTTCGGAATGTAACCGGGCGTTTCCCTCACGCTATGACCACCGAAACACTGTG
>NZ_JBQQCE010000003.1:0-62578 GCF_052245645.1 Streptomyces sp. KR55
GCCGAGGCCGTCGTCCTGCGCGTGGTGGTGGGCCTGGACGCGAAGACCGCCGCCGAGACGCTGGGCAAGCGCGCGGGTGCCGTACGCACCGCGGCGCACCGCGGTCTGAAGCGGCTCGCCGAGCTCCTCGGCGAGGCGGGAGTCGATCCGGAATCGGCCGGCGTCCTCGACGCCCTGCCGCCGCAGCGAGAACCGCGCGACCGCGCGGTGACGTCCGCGAGTGTGACGCCTACGCGCGCGCGGACGCAGAAGGACATGTGATGGCCGACGAGCAGTACAGGTGGCTGGACCGTGATACGGCGGAGCGTTTGCTGAGCGGAGAGCCACTGGACGCTGTCGACGCCGCCGCCGGGGACCAGGCCGCAAGGCTTGCCGAAACGCTGGGTGCGCTGTCCGTGAAACCCGCGCTGACCAGCGACGAACTCCCCGGTGAGGCCGCCGCGCTGGCCGCTTTCCGCAAGGCGCGGGCGGACCGGGACAGTGAGCGCGCCGACCTCGGTGCGCCCGGCCGTGCACACCCCTCCGACGCCGGGCTCGTGCGGATCGGCGGTCGCTCCCGTCGGCGTACGCCCGCTGTTCGCGGCCCGCGCTGGACCCGCCCCGTGCGGCTGGGGCTGGCCGCCGCGCTGGTCGTCGGCATGGTCGGCGGGGTGGCTGTCGCGGCCGGAACCGGAGTCCTGCCCACGCCCTTCGACGACGAACCCGGCCCGGCCGCCTCGGTCTCGGCCGCCGAACCACCGGATTCGGAGCGCCCGCTCGTCTCGCCTCCGTCGACGCAGGGCGGCGAGACCGGCGCGCCCACGCCCGACGCCACCACGAGCGGCCCCGCCGTCGAGGAGTCCACCCCGGCCGACAAGAACACGGCCGAGGGGCGGGACGGCGCCGAGAGCCCGGCCGGCCGGCCCGGCGGCTGGTCGGAGGCGGTCACCTCGGCGTGCCGTGATGTGCGCAACGGCAAGGAGCTGGACCTGGGCCGCAAGCGGGCCCTGGAGGAGGCGGCCGGTGGTGCGTCGCGCGTGGGGAAGTACTGCGACGACGTCCTGAAGAACGCCGGCGGTGCCGAGACCCAGGTCGACAAGGGCCGCAGCGACGGCGATGACGACGCCGGGAGCGGCGACAAGGACGACGAGGGCAACGGCGGCGAAGGCGACGACGACAAGGACAAGGGCGAGGACGACATAGCCCCCGGCATCCCCGGCGACCGGGACGGCGTGTCGTCCTCACCGTCGGCCTTCGCGCCCAGTCGCCCGGAGCAGCCGGCAACCTCGCCGCTGCCCACCGCCAGCCCGTCCCGCTCGGCCTTCTGATCTGCGGTTTCGTTCCGCATTGAACTTCTCGCCGCGCAGGGTGTGACATTTTCGGCCGCGGCGGCGCAGTACTGAATGAGCCGACTGGTCATCGGCCGTCGCACTGAGCCGGGGTTCCCCCCGTACCCCACGGCTCGTGCACCTCGGCGGGGGCGGGACACGTTCCCCCGTTCCCACCCGCGCCCCGAAACCCTCCCTCGCCTCACCAGTGCACGACGACCTTGTCGCCGTTGCGCACCTGGGCGAACAGATCCGCGATCGCCGCCTCGTCCCGCACGTTGACGCATCCGTGCGAGGCTCCGGCGTACCCACGGGCGGCGAAGTCGGACGAGTAGTGCACGGCCTGTCCGCCGCTGAAGAACATGGCGTACGGCATGGGCGAGTCGTACAGCGTGGAGTGGTGGTGCCGGGACTTCCAGTAGACCTGGAACTCGCCCTCCCGGGTGGGGGTGTACGACGACCCGAAACGCACCGGCATCGTCGAGACCGTCCGCCCGTCGATCATCCAGCGCAGGGTGCGGCTCGACTTGCTGATGCACAGCACCCGGCCGGTCAGACAGCGCGGATCCGGGGCGTCGGCGGGCTGGCCGCCCATCAGATACAGGTCCCACTGGCCCGGCTTGCGCGTCATCTTCAGCAGCCGCTGCCAGGTGACCGTGTCGGTCTCACCCGTCTGCGGCAGCCCACGCTTTCCCTGGAAGCCCCGGACGGCCTGCTCGGTCAGGTCGTCGTACGTCCCCGTCGGCCCGTCGAACAGCCAGGCGACCTGCCGCAGCCGCGCCTGCAGCTCACGCACGTCCCGGCCCGTGTCACCGGGTGACCAGAGGACCTTCGGCGGCTCGGCGGGCGGGGACGGGGTGCTGGATCTGTCGTCCTGGTCTTCGTCTTGGCGTTCGTCTACGTCTTCGTCTTCGGCGGGGTCGGAGGATGTCGTGGGCGGCGTCGCCGGCCTGGTGCTGGTGATGTCGATGTGCACCGGCCCGCGGGGCTTTCCGTCCGCGTCCACGGCCTGCGCGGTGCAGCCGCCCACCGTCACCAGCGCCGCCAGCGCGGCTATCGCTCTCCCCATGCCCGCAGTACGCATGACACCCCCCCGTCGTCTCACGGCCGCCCCACCCCAGGGCACCGACGTCACCTGAGATGTTCCCCGCGCATGACGGGTTGCGAACGGCGCGGCATCGTTATGAACAAGAAGTGAGTCGGTGCTCGGCGGGAGGCACACCATGGCGCGCGAGTCGGAGTCCGGACTGCCCATCGAGCCGGTGTACGGACCAGACGCCCTGGAGAACTGGGACCCGGCCGAGAAGCTGGGCGAACCGGGGTCGTACCCCTTCACCCGTGGCGTGTACCCGACGATGTACACGGGCCGCCCCTGGACGATGCGTCAGTACGCGGGCTTCGGTACGGCGACGGAGTCCAACGCCCGCTACCGGGACCTGATCGCCCACGGCACGACCGGCCTGTCCGTCGCCTTCGACCTGCCGACCCAGATGGGCCACGACTCCGACGCGCCCCTCGCGCACGGCGAGGTCGGCAAGGTGGGGGTGGCCATCGACTCGATCGACGACATGCGGGTGCTGTTCGGCGGGATCCCGCTGGACAAGGTGTCGACGTCGATGACGATCAACGCCCCCGCGGCGCTGCTTCTGCTGCTGTACCAGCTGGTCGCGGAGGAGCAGGGGATCGGCGCGGACCAGCTGACCGGCACAATCCAGAACGACGTGCTGAAGGAGTACATCGCGCGCGGGACGTACATCTTCCCGCCGAAGCCCTCCCTGCGTCTGATCGCGGACATCTTCAAGTACTGCAAGGCCGAGATCCCCAAGTGGAACACGATCTCGATCTCCGGCTACCACATGGCCGAGGCGGGTGCCTCGCCCGCGCAGGAGATCGCGTTCACACTGGCGGACGGCATCGAGTACGTCCGCACGGCGGTCGCGGCGGGCATGGATGTGGACGACTTCGCGCCGCGTCTGTCGTTCTTCTTCGTGGCGCGGACGACGATCCTGGAGGAGGTCGCCAAGTTCCGTGCGGCGCGCAGGATCTGGGCGCGGGTGATGCGGGACGAGTTCGGCGCGAAGAACCCCAAGTCGCTGATGCTGCGCTTCCACACACAGACGGCGGGCGTGCAACTGACGGCGCAGCAGCCTGAGGTGAACCTGGTCCGTGTCGCCGTCCAGGCCCTGGCGGCGGTGCTCGGCGGCACACAGTCCCTGCACACCAACTCCTTCGACGAGGCGATCGCCCTGCCGACGGACAAGTCGGCGCGACTCGCTCTGCGGACGCAGCAGGTGCTGGCGTACGAGACGGACGTGACGGCGACGGTCGACCCCTTCGCGGGCTCGTACGCCATCGAGCGGATGACGGACGAGGTCGAGGCGGCGGCGGTCGAGCTGATGGGCAAGGTCGAGGAGTTCGGTGGCGCGGTGGCCGCGATCGAGCGCGGCTTCCAGAAGGGCGAGATCGAACGCAACGCGTATCGGATCGCGCAGGAGACGGACGCAGGCGACCGGGTCGTGGTCGGCGTCAACCGCTTCCAGCTCGACGAGGAGGAGCCGTACGAGCCACTCCGCGTGGACCCGGCCATCGAGGCCCAGCAGGCGGAACGGCTCGCGAAGCTGCGGGCGGAACGGGACCGGGCGGCGGTGGACTCGGCCCTGGACGCGCTGAAGAAGGCGGCGGAGGGGAAGGACAACGTGCTGTACCCGATGAAGGAGGCGCTGCGGGCTCGGGCGACGGTGGGGGAGGTGTGCAACGCGCTGCGCGGGGTTTGGGGGACTTACGTGCCGAGCGATGCGTTCTGAGGGCCACGACAGGCGTAGGCCCGGCGTTTCGGTAAGCCGTACACAGCTGCGTGTGTGTACAGTTCTTATATGGAGATGTATCCGCTCGTGGAAGCGCGCAACCAGCTCGGGCAGCTCGTCGGCCGGGTCCGGCACGGGGGCGAGCACATCTTGATCAGCGAGTACGGCAAGCCTGCGGCAGCTCTGGTCCCGATAGAGGAACTGGAGGAGCTCGAGCGCCTTCGCGGTCAGGCCGACATCGCTGAGGCACGTGCCCGCGAGGCGGCTCCGGCCGGGCCGGCCATGACACATGACGAGTCCATGGCCCAGCTGGAGGCCGAGGATCGGCAGGCCGAACGGTGAGCTACACCGTGCGTGTGCTGTATCGACCGGACGACATCACCATCACCGTGCATGTCATCAAGGTGGGCCGGGTCGCCTGAGGAATCCGGAAGAGGAGTGTCACACCTCCGTGCGACACTCCTTTTCATGTTCGGTGTCATCGATCTGCCCACCTACCTCGCAGGACTCGTCCTGATCGTCCTGCTGCCCGGTCCCAACTCCCTGTACGTCCTCTCCGTGGCCGCCCGCCGAGGCGTCCGGGCCGGATACACCGCCGCGGCCGGCGTGTGGTGCGGGGACACCGTGTTGATGACACTCTCGGCTGCCGGAGTGGCGTCTCTTCTCCAGGCCAACGCCGTGTTGTTCGGCATCGTGAAGTACGCCGGTGCCGGGTATCTGACCTGGCTGGCGATAGGGATGCTGCGGGCCGCGTGGGGGATGTGGCGGACCCGGCGGGAGCAGCCCGCCGGCGACAGCGCGGCCGCAGTCGGCGATGAGCGGCCCTACCGCCGTGCCCTGGTCATCAGCCTGTTCAATCCCAAGGCGATCCTGTTCTTCGTCGCCTTCTTCGTGCAGTTCGTCGACCCGGGGTACGCCTATCCCGCCCTGTCCTTCGTCGTCCTCGGCACCTTCGCCCAGCTCGCCAGCGTCCTCTACCTCAGCGCGCTCATATTCAGCGGCACGAAGCTGGCCGCCGCCTTCCGCCGCCGCAGGCGCCTGTCGGCGGGGGCGACCTCGGCGGCGGGCGTGCTCTTCCTCGGCTTCGCGGCGAAGCTGTCGGTGGCGAGCGCATAAGCGCTCCGCTGGAAGCCTGTACGCCACCTGCGGGTGCGTTGTGGCTGGTCGTGCCCGCGCGGCGGAGCCGCATGTCGATACAGCCCCGCGCCCCTTTGGGGCGCTGTCGAACCGCACCGGACTTCGCCGAGCCTGCCTCTAGCTGACGCCCGGCTGCCCGGCGAGCTCCTGCGTCGGCGCCCGCCAGGCCGGCCTTCTCCGTCGCGTCAGCGTCGCGGTGACTGTCTGGCGGCGCGGGCGTTGACGATGGCGCGGGTCAGGACGGGCGGCAGCAGGTCGACCGCGAGGCGGCGGGTGCGGCTGCGCCGGTGCCGGTGCCGGGCCGGCCGGGTCGCCTCCGGCGCGGACGCTTTCCCCGGCCGCTCGGCCACGACGAGTTCGGGCTCGGGCTCGTCCGCGTGGCGGGAGAGCGGGAAGCCGGGAGCCTTCATGCCCCGGGACTTCAACCGTACGAGACGGTGTCCGGCCGCGTGCTGCACGCTGAGTGCGCAGTCGTCCCGGCCACGCACCATCGCCAGCAACTCCTCCTGCACGGGCCCGGGATCGCCCCAGGTGCCGTACAGCTTCTGCGTGCTCAGACAGATGGGCCGCAGCCCGCGCGTGAGCACGGCCTCCCACACGGCGACGGACACGCCGGGCGTGTGCTCGGAGCGGAAGTCGTCCAGGACGACGATCCCGTCGGGCAGCAGGACATCACGCGCGGCGCCGATGTCGTCGTACACATGCTCGTAGAGATGCGAGCCGTCGATATGGACGAACCGGCATGAGCCGGGCGCGACCTCCGAGGGCACCATCGAGCTGGGGCCCTGCACGATGCGGGGCAGTTCGTCATGGAAGGAGAGGTAGTTGATCTCGAAGGCCTGGCGGGTGAGTGCGCTGTACGACTTCGTCGACTCGGCGCGGTTGGCGTCGTCCGGCGCGTCGCCCTCGAAGAGGTCGCACACCGTGTACCGCTCGCCGTCCTGGAGACGGCGCCCCAGGAAGATCGCGCTCTTGCCCATGTAGACCCCGACTTCCAGCAGGTCGCCGCGGACTCCCGCGGCCTCCTGCCGGTCCAGGAGCCAGTTGAAGAGGACCTGGTCGAGTACGGGGAACCAGCCTGGAACATCGTCGAGCCGTCGGGGCCGCGGGGGTGCCTCATGTGCAGTGGTCATGGAAGGAGAACGCCCTTCCTCGTGCGAATGGTGCGGTCAGGGACTGCCCCAGCGCCTGCCCGGGGGGCCAACCTGCCCAAACCAGTCGACAGGTGAACAACGGGTCAATTCCCTACGTACCGTACGCCGACAGCGCCCGCCCACCGAGTAACCGACGCCCGTGGCTACCCGGTTACCCCGGTCCGTGCCGCGTACTCCACCAGTCCGACGCCCGTCTCACCCGCCCAGCCCACATAGCCGTCGGGGCGGACCAGGAAGACGCCGGTGCCGTACGTCTGGTGCGCCTCGTGCGCCTCGTGCGCCTCATGCGTCGGAACGCGGACCGTGGGGACGGGAAGCGCCGGAAGGTCCGCCTCCGTGCCCACGGTCAGCAGCGTCCAGTGCGGCCCACGGAAGACGTCGAACAGTCGCCCGTCTTCCGTGATTCCGTCCGGCGCGCGGTCACCCGCGCGGATCCCGGTGCCGGCGTCCGTACGGGTCTCCTCGGTGAGCGAGGAGTCGCGGTAGCCGAGGCCGAGCTGACGGGTGGCCTCGCCGCGTCGGGTCTCGCCCCGGTGCACGCGGGTCGACAGTCCGAGCATGTCGGCGGCGATCGGGCGGCGCTCCTCCTCGTAGGTGTCCAGCAAGCCCGCCGGGGCGTCCGCGCGCAGTACCGCGCCCAGCTTCCAGCCCAGGGTTGTAGGCGTCCTGGACGCTGATGTTCAGGCCCTGCCCGCCGGCCGGCGAGTGCACGTGTGCCGCGTCCCCGGCGAGGAACACCCGGCCTGCTGGGAACCGCTCGGCCAGCGCCGTCCGAGGTCGGAAGTTCGAGGCCCGGCGACGCGGATGCTGAGCAGGCCGGGGCCGCCCGAGGAGCCGGGAAGGCGAACAGGTTTCCGCTTGATCGCTGGAAGTGGTGATCAGGCCGTCAAAGGGCGTTCATGCATGTGAGGTTCGCACTACGGTGCTGGTCATTCGCGCGGCTGCCGTCGGGCGCCGTGCGGAACTGTGCACGCACAGGGAGCGGGGGTGGGATGGGGATGGGTGCACGCGGTAAGGGGCGGCAGGCGGGTGCGGGGCATGCCCGTTTCGTGTACCGGCGCGGGTGGCGCCGGGCGCGGCTCGCAGGCTGGCAGAGGAGTGGGCGCGGTGCCGGTGGGGGTGGAATGAGTGTGTGGCCCGCTCGCAGGCGGTGCACGCGCACAACCGGCCTCACCCGGGCGAGGAGTGGACGTGTGGGCCTGCGGAGTTGGACCGGATGCTCACCCGGGCACGCAAGGTCACGCCGTGGCTGCGGGCGGGCTCGTGCGTGCCGCAGCAGCAGGTGATCCGCGACTTCGGCCGGTCCCGTTCCAAGGCGCTCAAGGACATCGCGGCCGGGCTGCCGCCACGGCAGCGGGCGGGCCTGCCGCGTTTCAAGACCCGCAAGGGCAAACGCGCCTCGCGGCCGAGCCTGAACTACACCCAGCGCGGCTTCCGTCTCACCGCGGGGCGCCTGCACCTGGCCGGAGGCATCGTGCTGGGTGTGGTGTGGTCGCGCCCGCTGCCCGGCGCCCCGACCTCGGTCCGCGTGTACCAGGACAGCCTCGGCTAGCTGGTACGCGTCCTTCGTCGTACCCGCCCCAGTGAGCCGCTGCCCCCCCACGGGCCGGGTGCTGGGGGTCGACTGGGGCGTTGGCGTGGTCGCGACGACCACCAGCGACGCCCACGACCTGCCCCACCCCCAGTACGGGAAGAAGGCAGCTGCCCAACTGGCCCGCCATCAGCGGCAGATGGTCCGCCGCCGCCCCCGGAAGGGGCAGGCCGCCTCGCGCGGCTACCGTGCGGCGAAGCACCAGGCGGCGAAGGCGCACCAGAAGGTGGCCCGGCAGCGGCAGGACAGCGCCCGCAAGTGGGCCAAACGCGTGGTGCGCGATCATGACGTGGTCGTGGTCGAGGACTTCCGCCCCAGGTTCCTGGCGAAGTCGACAATGGCCCGCAAGGCGGCCGACGCGGCCATTGGCGCGGCGAAACAGGCCGTGGTGGAGATGGGCCGCAAGCATGGACGGGATGTGCGCCTGGTGGCTGCGGCGCACACCACGACGGACTGCGCGGCGTGCGGGGCGAGAGCCAAGCACCGCCTGCCGCTCAGCGAACGTATCTACCGGTGCACCACCTGCGGAGCGGTCGTCCCCCGGGACAAGAACTCCGCGTTCGTGATGCTCCGCCGGGCAGGTCTGGACCCGGCTGGTGTCGATCGCGTCAGACTCGACGGTCCGCCGGACCACCGAGCAGCGTGAGCCAGGAATCCCCCTTCCACTGGTAGGGAGAGCATTCAAGGCGTACAGCTACACCATCGGCCATGCCATCGAGGAACAGGCCATGGGCCCGGACCCGGCCGCGGGCGCCGAAGGTTACGACCTCGACGCCCGTGCCGAACGCCTGGCTGCGCACCCGCTGGCCGCGGCGGCCGGCCTCGAGATGTTCCAGGACCGCGACCGGGGCTTCGAAACCGGCCTCCGGGCGGTGATCGAGGGCATCGCGGCGACCCTGCGGGCCCCCGCGACACCAGACTGAGACAGCGTCAGACCTTCGACACCTGGACCTGCGTCAGTGACCGCCGCAGCAACGGCGTCGCCCACTTCTCCACATACCGGTTGAAAAGCCACGCCAGGGTCAGCATGATCGCCAGCGTGGTGGCCAGGGTCGCCCAGGACGTCAGGGCGAAGTCCCGGTGGAGGACCTCGATGACCGGCCAGCCCAGGTGCTCGTGGACCAGGTAGAAGGGGTACGTCAGGGCGCCCGCGACCGTCAGCCAGGGCCAGTCGGCCCAGCTCAGCCAGCCCAGCGCGACGGCCAGGACCGCGACGAAGCCGAAGGTGACGATCAGGATGATGACCGAGGCGGAACGGTAGGAGAACTGGTCCGGGTAGGGGCTGTGCCAGAGGCTGTCCACCGCCTCGTGCTGCCCGATCAGCCAGCTCACCGCCACGATGCCCCACGCGGTGACGTCCTGCCGGTTGCGGTACACCAGGTAGATGCCCATGCCGCCGATGAAGAACGGCGCGTACTCCGGCATCACGACCAGGTCGAGGAACGGCTGGTCGGCGGCCTTGGTGACGGCGGCGAGCAGGGTCCATACGGCACACAGGAGCACCACGCGCCGACGGTTGGCGCCCGGCAGCACGATGCACACGGCGAACAGCGCGTAGAAGCGGATCTCCACCCACAGCGTCCAGCACACGCCGAGCACCCGGTCCGCGCCCAGCGGCTGCTGGAGCAGCGTCAGGTTCACCAGCGCGTCACTCGGCGTCACCGCCTCATATGCCACCCCCGGCAGGGCGAACACGGCCGTCACCAGGACGACCGCCACCCAGTACGAGGGCATCAGCCGCGCGACCCGGGAGGCGAAGAACGACCGCAGCGGGCGGCCCCAGCCGCTCATACAGATCACGAAGCCGCTGATCACGAAGAAGATCTGGACACCGAGACAGCCGTAGGCGAACCACGAGTGCAACGTCGGGAACTGGACCTTCGGTGACGATCCCCACGCATGGGTGACCTCACCGCCCCGGCCGCCGTAATGATAGAGCGCGACCATCAGTGCGGCCAGCAGCCGCAGCCCGTCCAGGGCACGCAGCCGGCCTCCGGAGCTTCTCGTCCGCGGCCGGCCGCTCGCGGCCTCCCGCGGTCTCTCCGGCGCGGGAGCAGCGGGTCGGGGCTTCGCTGTGCTGACGACCGTCTCGGTCACGCTCGTATACCTCGGCTACCTCGTTTGTCCGCAGGCCTGTTCGGGCGCCCATCCTGCCCAATGCGCCCGTATCAGTCATAACCCCCGGAGGTGTCTGTCAATGCCCTTTGACGCCGCCCGCCACCCTAAACGTCGTTCGACGCAATTCCGTTCGACGGAAACACGATTTGCCCACCGGTCCCGAGCGGTTCACCTTGTCGTCGTATTGGTTTCTTACTGTTCTCCAATCCACCACGTTTACCCAGGCAGATCCTTGCCTGCTTCGTCATATCCAGAGCAGGAGCACCATGACGGTTCGCAGCAGATGGTCCCGTTCCCGAACAGGGGACCCGGCATCGGCGGCCACTGACGCCGGGCCGCCGACCGCACAGGTGAACCCGGCCGAACTGGAGGACTGCCTGCGTGCCTGCGCCGTCCACAGCGGCAAGCTCGTGGGCAGCCTCGACAAGCGTCGTACAGCGCTGGCCGAGAAGCTGCGCGAGCTGCTCGCCCTGTGGGCCGCACAGGAGCAGCCCCAGCCGGCCGCGACGGGTGCCGGCAGCCTGATCCGGCGCGGCGCCAAGGCCGTCAGCGGTAGCGGGCTGAGCAACGAACTCCTCGACGCACTCCTCGCCGTCGGCAACAAGGCCCTGGACTGCGGCTACGACGACGAGCTGAACCTCGCCCTGCTCATCAACGACACCGTGCTGACGCAGCGCAAGAACTCCCGCGCCGGCTGGCGGCTGCGCGGCCGGCTGCTCGAGGCGATGGGCCGCCCGGCCGCCGCCGTCGAGGCCTTCGACCGCTACCTGAGCCTCACCCAGGAGGACGGCTTCGGCGTCCGCGCCAAGGTGGCCGGCCTGCGCACCGCACAGGAGCGGCGCGGCGAGCTGCTCGCCCTGCTCGAGCGGACCGTCCCGGACGCCGCCGCCTTCGCCGCAGGCCCGACGACCGACGTGTGGGCCGAGGGCCTCGAGGCGCACTCCGCCGGCGACTGGGACGCCGCCCAGGCCCGCCTCGTGGGAGCGCTGCTGGCCATGGACCGCGCGGAGGCTCCTGAACAGGAGTTCCAGGAGGCGCTCAGCCACTACCTGGACCTGTGCACCGGCATCCACCAGCGGCCCACCCCCGAACTCACCGAGGCGATCGCCCTGTTCGCCGAACAGCGCCGCAACCGTATGCGCGGCCCGCTGTCCGACCCGCTGTTCGGCGGCCTGCAGTGGATCAGCCTCGGCGAGTTCCGCAACAGGATCGCCGGCAAGTCCGTCTGCCTCATCGCCAACTCCGGCAAGGTCGGGGAGAGTGCGATGGGCGCCGAGATCGACGCCTACGACCTGGTCGTGCGTTTCAACTCGTACAAGATCGACGCGGTGCACACCGGCAAGCGGACCGACATCCACGTCTCCATCCACAAGCACGGCTTCAACTGGGACCAGCCGGTCGACATCCGCCTGATCTTCGGCGGCATCTCCGGCGACTGGAAGTGGTCCCTGCGCAACCGCCTGGTGCCGGGCGCACAGAAGTACCTGGGCGACGAGTCGCTGCGCTGGCCCGTGCGCACCATCGGCAAGCTGGGCGCCGACGTGTGGCCCGCCATCCCGACCTCCGGCTTCAACATGCTCTGGCTGCTCGACTTCCTCGACGTCAGCCCGACCCTCGACCTGATCGGCTTCGACTTCTACGAGAGCGGTGCCTACCGCATCGACGCAGCGATGAAGATGCCCATCACCTCCGTTCACGAATACACCAGCGAGAAGGCGTGGGTCATGGAACGGGCCCAGAGCGTCTCCGGCATGAGGATTTCCCTGAGATGACCGCGACCCACATATCCGCAGCCGAGGCCCGCACCGCGGCCCCGGCCACCGATGCCCGCGCCCTCACCGGCAAGCGCCGTATCGCCTTCGCCAGCTTCGTGGACGAGAACTACCTGCCCGGTTTCCTCGCCCTGCTGCGCTCCCTCGCCCTGTCCAACCCGGGCGTGTGCGAGGACTTCATCGTCCTGCACGACGACCTCAAGCCGTCCTCCGTGGCCCGCATCCGCGCCCTGCACCCGCGCGTGAGCTTCCGTCGCGTCGACGCCGACCACTACGACTCCTACGCCAAGGGCGACCAGGACAACTACCTGGTCCGCAAGGCGTACTTCATCCTCGACGTCTTCAAGATCCGCGACTACGACACCGTGATCACCCTGGACACCGACATGGTCGTCCTCGGTTCGATCTCCGAACTCCTCTCGCTGCGCGAGGGACTCGCCGCCGTACCGCAGTTCTTCTACGGCCAGCACAAGCTCAACAGCGGCCTGCTCGTCATTCAGAAGGAGTACCTGAGCGACGAGTTCTACGCGAAGATCGACCAGGTCGGCCGCAGCGGCTCCTACGAGCTCGACAAACACGACCAGGGCATCCTCAACGCCGTCCTCGACGGCGACTTCGTCCGCCTCGACGCCAAGTACAACTTCGTCAAGCGCCGGCTGTCCGGCGACCTCCCCGTCCCCGACGACACCGCCATCCTGCACTTCACCGGCCGCCACAAGCCCTGGCAGGGCGGCGAGGCCGGCTACGAGCAGGCACAGGAGCGCTGGCGCGAGTTCGACCTCAGCGACGCCGAGCTGCAGGCCGCCTACCTCACCGGCGGCGGCACCATGCACCACGACCTGCTGGTGCACTTCGGCACCCCGCACGTCGAGCGCACCGGCCACGTCGACACCGCCCGCCGCGTCGCCCACGCGCACATCGCCAAGGGTGACTACCAGGCCGCCGTCGACATCATGGAGCGCGTCCACATCCCCATCGACGAGGCCTGGCCGCACGAGGTCTACGGCCACGCCCTGATGAGCGTCTCCCGCTACGAGGAGGCCAGGGCCCAGCTGCTGCTGGCGACCGCCGCACCCAACCGCGCCGCGACCGCCTTCGCCCGCCTCGCCCAGATCTCCTGGGTGCACGGCGACGACGCCACCGCGCAGCAGTACGCCGTCCAGGGCCTCACCGTCGACCCCACGCACCGGGCCAGTCGCATCTGGCAGCAGCGCACCCTCGGCGTCCCGACCCAGCAGTCCGGCAGCCCCGCCGAGCAGCTCGCGCACGTCGCCTTCTACATGGACCGGCAGGGCAACGCGGGCGACAAGCTGCTCCCGGAGAGCGTGCGCCTCGGCTTCGACCCCGACACCACCAGCCGCCGCTGGCACTCGGTGCACGCCCACCGCCTGTTCGACGAGGCGGCCCTGGAGCGCGTCAACGCCCGCCGCGGACTGGTCATCGGCGGCGGCGGCCTGTTCATCCCGGACACCATGCCCAACGGCAACAGCGCCTGGCAGTGGAACGTCCCCGACGAGCTGCTGAAGCGCATCGACGTGCCGATCGCGGTGTACGCCGTCGGCTTCAACGCCTTCGACGGACAGTCCTACCGCGCCCAGCGGTTCCGGGAGTCGCTGCGTCTGCTCGTCGAGAAGTCCGCCTTCTTCGGGCTGCGCAACCACGGCTCGATCGAGAAGGTACGGGCCATGCTCCCGGCCCACCTGCACGACAAGGTGCGCTTCCAGCCCTGCCCGACCACGGTCACCCGCCAGCTCGTCGCGAACTGGCAGGACCCGGCGAGGCGCGACGACACCATCCTCATCAACGCCGCCTACGACCGCGCGGGGCTCCGCTTCGGCCACGACTACGGCTACTTCCTGGCCCAGATGGCCAAGGCGGTCAGGGAGCTCGGCAACCTCGGCGAGGTGCAGTGCGTGGCGCACTCGCTCGACGACGAGAAGCTCGCCTTCGACCTGCGCCGCGAGCACGGCGTCTCGATGCCCGTCATCCCGATGTACGACTTCGAGAACGACGAGATCCGCGACCTGTACGCCAGGACCAGGCTGGTCATCGGCATGCGCGGCCACGCGGGCATGATCCCGTTCGGCTGCGGCACGCCCATCATCAGCCTGATCTCGCACCCGAAGATGGCGTACTTCCTGCGGGACATCGAGCGCCCCGAGTGGGGTGTCTCCGTGCACGACCGCAACCTCGCCGCCCGCCTGGTGGAACGCTCCAAGGACCTGCTCAAGGACCATGCGGCCACCGTCGCCGACGTACACGGCCGACAGCAGGAACTGTGGAAGGTCACCGAGGCGAACGCGGCGGATCTGCGGGTGATTCTGGGCGGCTGAGGCCTGACGCCTGGCGACTGCCCTGGCCAACGATGCCTCGACGGGGCGGCCGCCGGTCACCGTACTGGTGGCTGGCGGCCCGCCTGGCGCCTCACCGGCGACCTGCACTGCGCCCTCGCCGCCGGGCGCACCGGCCGCTGGGGCGGCTACTCCCCGCCGGAGGGGAGTCTCCGTGAGTCCCGGCCGAACACTCCGCGTTGGCGGGCCGTCTTCCTTCCTGTTCCCTTCGGCCTGGTCCTGGTCGTGATGGTGACCGCGGCGAACGTGCAGGACACCGGGACGCCGAGGTACCTGTGCTGGAACGGCTTCGCAGGCTGTACTTCTCCGTCCGGCTCGTCTGGGCGGACGGCGGCTATGCGGGCCGGCTCGTCGGCTGGGCAGCCGAGAAGCTCCAGCTCACCGTCGACATCGTCAAACGCTCCGACACCGCCACGGGCTTCGTGGTGCTGCCGCGCAGGTGGGTGGTGAAGAGAACACTGAGCTGGCTGATGCGCTCGCGTCGCCTGGTGCGCGACTACGAGACGCTGCCCGCCATGCACGAGTCCATGGTGCTGTGGTCGATGACCATGCTCATGAGCGGGCGCCTGGCCGGGCGCCGTCGAAGTGCCTTCAGCCGGCCGGCACCGCGAGCGGGGTGAACACCCCCGGCCGCACCTGAAGCGCCCATCCCCGCTCCACCTGGCGTTTCGCCTTCGACCGCAGTCCTTTGACCTTCGCCGGGACCGCCTCCAGGCCCAGGGCCGCTGCCAGTTGCTGACAGCGCATGCCCTCCCGGCCAGCATCCGACTCCAGCACGGACATGATCCGCTGGTAGTCCGCAGGCAGGACCGACGCTGTCACACCCTCGGCCCGTCGCGGCACCACCGACCCCGGCATCGCACCCCGCCGCGGCTCCATCACCGTGGATAGCGGCATGGCCAGCACCTCGGCCACCGTCACACGGGCATCCGCCAGACGCTGAAGCACCGTTTCCGCCTCGTCGAGCGCGGCCTGAACCCGCTCGGCCTCCTCCCGCAACCGTGCGATCTCTTCCCGGACCTGCTTCTCCCGGCCCTCCAGCAGACCGAGCACCGACGGCACCAGCCACCTCCACGAACGAGACGAGCGGACGAACACGCTCATCTCTCCCGCCGCCGACCGGAGTTCATGCCCGCCCACCCCGAACCAAAGAATCACGTTCGGAAAGCCGATGGCTTCTCAACGAACCAACAACACACCAGATCAGCCACCACCCACCACACCAACTAACCCCCTCCGAGCGTCATCCAGATCGGTTCCCAGGGCGGCGGCCCGAGCACGGCGGCGCGCTCCTGGGCGCTCTGTCGCACGCGCCCGTCCGGGAGTTCAGCCGTCTCGGCTACGAGGCCCACTGGATCGCCGAGCAGGACGGCATCCGCGTCCCGCTGAGCGAGGAGCGGCCGGCCAGCAGCCGCAACGTGCTTCGAAGCCTACGGCTGAGGAACGAGCGTCAGGGTCGCGCACCGGGACCCGCACCGAACGCCTCGGTGCGGGTCCCGTCGGCCCATCAGTAGACGGACATGCTCTTCGCGTCGAGTAGCCTCTGGAACGGGTAGTAGTAGCTCCTGCCGACGACCGAGTCGCTGCAGGGCGCGTCGAGCTCGAAGGCGCCGGACGTGATGCCGAGTGCGGTGGTGCCGATGAAGAGCGGGCCTCCGCTGTCACCGCTCCGCAGGCAGAGCGTCGTCTCGATCATGTGCTCGCGCGTGATGCCGCCGCCGAAGTTGACCGTCGTGTCCACCTGCAGCACCGTGCCCGACATGTCCTGGCTGGTAGCGCCGGTACGTCTGACGGTCTCCCCGTCATCGGGGTAACGGGATCTGTCGATCTGCGAGATCGTGCCGTCCCTGAACCGGATCGTCCCGTACGGGGTGACGTCGGCGTTGCGGTAGTCGATGACCGCCCAGTCGCCGGGTCTGTCGTTCCAGTCGATCACCGTGCCGATGCGGGTGCTTCCCTCGCCCACATACCAGTTGTCGTTGCCTCTGGCACAGTGCCCGGCAGTGAGCAGGTACTTGTTCCCGGTGTTGCCCTGCACGTTGAACCCGGCGCTGCAGTAAGAGCCCGAGCCGTTATTGATCATCATGCCGCCGTGCAGCGGGGTCTCGGCCTCCCGCAGCGTGCCGGAGAGCCGCTCGATGCGCACCGCGCCCGGGTGCGCCGCGGCGACCGCCTCGATGCGGGCCCGGTCGGCGGCCGGGACACCGTCGTGGATCCCGACGGACACCTGGTTGCTGCTGGGGTCGACACCCCACGAGGTGTTGCCGATCCAGCCCAGCCGGTCGAGCTGGGCATGAACGGCCTTGAGTTCCTTCATGCTGTGCGCGACCAGCTCCGGCGTCCCGCCGGCGTTCCGGACGGTCTGTGCGGCGGCCTCGTCGGTCACCGCGACGACCAGGCGGCCGTCGGCGTGGTAGACGCCCCCGGACCGGTCGTCACCGAGCCGGGCGGCCAGCGCGGTCAGCGCCGCGGGGTCGGCGGACGGCGCCGGTGTCTCCCGCGCGTGCGCGGGGGGCAGTTCGGCCTGCTCAGCGAGGTAAGCGCGGCGCGCGCCGATCCGCTCCAGTATCGGGTCCACCGATCCCCCTGCCGTCCGCGTGACGCCGCGTGCAGGCAGAACAGGCAGTCACCAAAGGATCCTCGACGGACGATCAAGCCCGACGATCATGCCGCACTGCCAGCACGAGTACACCCAACCACCGCCACACCAGACCCGTGACCAGCAACTTCAGGATGAAACGAGCTCAATCGTGCGGCGTGAACAGCAGATTCCGCGTCTTGCGTGGCCGGGGCGCATACCATGGCACGAGGGTCCCGTCGGCCTCGGTGACCCAGTTGCAGTCGTAGCCGAGGGGGTTGAACTCGGAGAGGAGCGCGTCCATCTCCGCGTCCCGCAGCGCTTCGAGCATCACGGTCGGCCGATCACGCTTCAGCACCTGCCGGGCTCCTTCGAGGACCGACATCTCATGGCCCTCGACGTCGATCTTGATGAGGTCCAGCTTGGTATCGGCGAACACCTCATCCAGGGACAGCAGTCGGATCCGCTTCAGCTCGGCGTCGACGGCGGCCGCCTCCAGGGTCGAGCCCGTGGAGAGTAGGTTTCCCGAGAAGCGGACGCTGATCTCGGCCCACCCCGCGTGGCTGGAGACCCCAGCCTGGTAGAGCTTGACGTTCTGGACGCTGTTCGATCGGACGTTCACCGAGAGGCGGGCGTGGATCTGGTCCACCGGCTCGAAGGCATGCACCTTCGCCTTCGGGTTGGCTAGGGCGGCGATCATCGAGAAATAGCCGACGTGCGCGCCGACGTCGGCGATCGTTGCGCTCGTCGCGGCCAGCTTGGACCAGGTGGCGAGGCTGCCGGGCTCGTAACCGAACTCACCATTCCACAAGGTGTCGAGGGCGACCGCGTCGTCGTTCACGCAGAACATGACGAATGGTGGGCAATAGGGTGAGTTGATCTCTGCGTAGCCCCTGTAGGGGTGCTTCTTGCGGTGGGTGACGATGATGTCGCTCGTGCTGACCGGCCGGACGGATGGTGCGTGGGCCAGCATGCGGGCATTCGCTTCTTCGAGCTGGGGTATACGCATGCTGCGATCGTAGGGCCCCATCTCGGTCTGTCGCAGGCTCCCGGAACATACGCGGGTGGGCCGCGGCACGTGATCCTGGAGTCACGGGCCGCGGCCCACCGTACGGGCCACCGAACCTCAGGGGCGTACGGCCTTCTTCAAAGCCCGGGCCTTGCGCACCACCCGGCGTGCCGTCGCGTTGCGCGGCAGGAAGGACAGCCGTTCCGGGATGCCGCCGGGCAGGCCCAGCGAGGTGAGCCGCTTGCGCTTGAAGTAGCGCTGGGTGCGCGGGCCGAAGTGCTCGGAGAGGTAGCGCTCGGCCGCCGGGCGCAGGCTCGCGTAGATCTGCGGCTGCATGGTGAACCCTATGGCGGTGACCAGGGCCCACAGCGTGTCCGCCGGGACGGTCTCCTCGCCCTTACGGTTCTCCAGGTCCGGCAGCACCGCGTCGGCCAGCACCGCCGGGACCCGGTTGCTGTTCTGGTACGGCGTCAGCCGCTCCAGGAGCGGCTCGGTGCCGATACGGGCGACCGGCAGGTCGTAGAACGCGGAGGCGGTGAACAGCGCCGTCGAGAAGCAGCCGACGACCAGTCCGGGCCGGGACTTCTCGAACAGCACCTCGGCGAGGACGGGTGTGTCCAGGACGGTGAGGTCGACGCCGAGCTTCTCGGCCTCGGTCTCCAGGATCCGGCTGTAGCGGGCCGGCGCGGTGGGGTGCGGCTTGAACACGATGGAGCGGTGCCCGCGGGCCACCGCCCCCCGCATCATCCGCACGTGCAGGTCCTCCTCCTCGGCCGGGGAGAGGATGTTCAGCGCGGACAGGTACTGGCCGAGCAGCAGCGCCGCGTTGTCCGGCAGCAGGGGCAGCTCGCCCGCGGCGCCGGTGAGGCCGCTCATCACCTTCAGGAAGGCGTCCGTCGGCACCACCTGCGCCGGCACGTCGAACTCGGTGAGCAGCAGCGGCGTGAGCCCCGGCACCAGGTCCAGATGCAGCAGCCGCCGCACCCGGGTGCCGACCAGCGGGTCGAGCTTGTTGCGGGTGGGGCCGTAGCTCATCAGCCCGTCGGCGTAGACGACGAGGGGGGCGCCGGTGAAGATCTGGGCCAGCGCGAGCGCCGGGTTGACCTGGATGGACTCCATGACCAGTTCCACCCGGTCGTCGCCCAGCCCCCACAGCAGCCGCAGATGGCGCTCGAACAGTGGCATGTCGTCGGGGCGCGGCGCCCAGGCGCCGGGGTGGAAGGGCCGGATCGCCTCGTTGTACGACAGGACGTCGTCGAAGTGGTCGCGCAGCGTGCCGAAGCCCGGCATCTCGTCGACGGCCGGGGTGGTCTCCGGCGTGGCCGAGTTGTTGAACACCAGCAGCACCCGGCGGTCCGCCTCGGCGAAGCAGTCCGAGTCGATCGCGGCGGCCAGGGTCGCGGCGCCGTACAGCGTCGAGACGCAGAAGATCTGGGTGGTACGGGACATCAGGCAGCCGCCTTCGCTGTGGTGACCCGGCGCCGCAGCCGCCGCAGCTTGGAGGCGCGGCGCAGGTCCATGGTGTCGAGTACGTCGCCGAGCGCGTCCTGCGGCATGCGCTTTATCGCCGCCGCGCTCATGATCCGCAGCTGCTTGGCCACGGCCGGTTCGAACTTGTCGATCTCCGACAGGTGGTGGGCGATGATCGCGCAGTAGGTGCGCACCGCCTTGGGCAGCAGCACGTCGGCGTCACGGTCCGCCGCCGTCTCCTCGACGACCTGGTCGAAGGCGCGGATGAAGTCGAGCTGGCGGACGTCACCGATCTGCGTGAGGGAACCGGCGACTCCGCGCCGGTAGAACACGCCGAGCAGGTTCAGTACGGCGAAGGACTCCGCCTCACGGTGCAGCTTCCAGATCCACGGCCGGTCCTCGGCCGTGCGCAGTCCGTCGGTGAAGTGCAGGACGCCCTTGTCCAGCAGACGGCGGTGGAAGGCGCCCGCCCAGGCGTAGGCGTAGTCCACGGAGGTCGTGCGGTGGGCGGGCAGGATGTGGTCGCGGGGGTTCATCACCTCGTACCGCCGCCCGACGGGCACACGGGTCACGCTGCGGGCGCGGGCGGTGGCCTGCACGTGGTCGGTGCGCACGAAGTCGCAGCCCAGCTCCTCGATGGCCGCCACCAGCTCGGTGTAGTAGCCCGGGGCCAGCCAGTCGTCACCGTCCAGGAAGGTGATGTACTCGCCGGTCGCGGCATCGAGGCCGGTATTGCGAGCGGTGGCCAGCCCTCCGTTTTCCTCTCTGCGGATATAGCGCACCTGAGCGACCGCGGAGAGTTCATCGGCCGCACGTTCGAGAATGGCCGGTGTTTCGTCCTTCGATTTGTCATCGACCAGGATGAACTCGAAGTCCGGCCTGGCATTGGCGCGAAGGCTTCTCAGGTTGTCGGGGGCGTATTGCTGCACGTTGTAGAACGGCACGATCACGGAAAGCTTTGGCACCTGCGAAAGCCTAGGAGCTGGCCCCGCTGCGGAACTTTCCGGTGAGGGTACTGAGGGTGAACTCAATGTGTCGGAACGGTGCATCCCGTGTACTTCCTGGACTTCGGCGGGGCAGTTCGGCTCTCGGTGGGTTGCTGTTAACTTTTCGTTGAGGCGAGGTTGGCCAGCAACTAGAAATTGCTTCGTAGCGTCTTGGACGTGCCACCAAGTACAACGAAGCCCACGCGGATCGCAGTACTCGCGGACTCCGACACCCGATGGAAATGGGGTGCCCTGACCGCGAGCCGTATCGCTCCGGGCCCGTCCATGGAAGCCGGACCGCAAGGCGAGGCGCAAGTTGCCCCTGCCCTGGACGGATTTCTACTGCGCGGCCGGGCGACCCCCACCCCCCGCCAACTGGCCGAAGTGGGCGTCCGCGCCGACTCCCTCAGGGAGGTCACGGCCGTCGAGTTCCTGCGCATCATGGCGCAGGAGTCGTACGACGTCCTGGTCCTCTCCCTGGTCGGCGGCGGCGTCCAGGCGATGCTGCACGGCCTCGGGCGTGTCTGGGCGGACCGCGAGACGCGGCCCGTCGTCGTCACCGGCTATGTCGGCGTCGTCTACGAGAAGCTCGCCGACGGCCTTCTGCTGCGGCACGGCGCGGACCTCGTCCTCGCCAACTCCCGCCAGGACGCCGAGCGTTTCCGCGCGGTCTACGACGGGGTCGGCGCCGACTCCTCCGCGGTCACCGAGGTGGCACTGCCGTTCCTGGGCGGCGCGAAGTACACCGGCGAGCACGACCCCTACACCGTCGTCTTCGCCGCCCAGCCGTCCGTTCCGGAGAGCCGCAAGGACCGGACGTACCTGCTGGACCGCCTGGTCCAGCACGCGCGGCTGCACCCCGAACGCGAGGTGCTGCTCAAGCTGCGCTCCAAGCCGGGCGAGCACACCACCCACATCGAGGAACTGCCGTACCAGAAGCTGGCGCAGAAGCTCGGCGATCTGCCGCCCAACTTCCGGCTCGTGTACGGCAACATGGGCGAGGTCCTCGACCGCACCGACCTCCTGGTCACCGTCAGCTCGACGGCCGCGCTGGAGTCACTGCACCGCCGGATCCCCACCGTCGTCCTGACCGACCTCGGCGTGCGCGAGGTACTCGGCAACCACCACTTCGTCGGCTCCGGCTGCCTCGCCTCCTGGGACCAGCTCGACGCCGGGCACCGGCCCACGCCGGACGCCGACTGGGTGGCCCGGCAGGGCGTCGCCGCGGACGGCTCGTACGACACGGCCTTCGACGCGGCCCGCGAGCGGATCGCCAAGCTGCTCGGCCGGCCCGGCGGACTGCCGCCCCTGACGCCGTACTACACACCCGCGACCGCCCCCGGCTATCTGCCCGGCATTCTCGCCCGCCACCACCTCGGCCCCGACGGCACCCCGCTGCCCGGCGCCCCCGCCCACGACAAGGAGCCCGGCCCGGTCCGCCAGATAGTCCGCCGCGCCGCCCGCGGCGCCTACCGGCACGGCGTCCAGCGGGTCGCGCCCGTCATCCGGCGGATGGGGGAGCTGTGAGCCACGGGACCTCACCTCACGCACGTCAAGGAGTAGAGCCAATGTCCAACCCGGAAGCAGGCCAAGGCGCTTCGGTGCGCCGGGTGCTCGCGGTGATCCCCGCGCGCGGCGGCTCCAAGGGCGTACCCGCGAAGAACCTCGCCCCGGTCGGCGGCATCCCGCTGGTGGCCCGCGCGGTGCGCGAGTGCATCGCCAGCCGCCTGGTGACCGACGTCGTCGTCTCCACCGACGACCAGGCCATCGCCGCCGCCGCCCGCTCGGCCGGCGCCGAGGTCGTGCTGCGCCCCGCCGCCATCGCCGGTGACACCGCCACCTCCGAGGCCGCCGTGCTGCACGCCATGGACGCCCACGAGGCGCTGCACGGCTCCCCGGTCGACGCCGTCCTGCTCGTCCAGTGCACCAGCCCGTTCCTGATCCGCGAGGACATCGACGGCGTGGCCGGCGCGGTCGTCGAGAACGGCGCCGACACGGCCGTCACCGTCGCACCCTTCCACGGCTTCATCTGGCGCGACGCCGACGCCGAGGCCGCGGCCGACAGCGTCGTCACCGCCGCCGACTCCCTCAGCACGGGCGGCGGCTACGGCGTCAACCACGACAAGTCCTTCCGCCCGCGCCGCCAGGACCGCCCCCAGGACCTGCTGGAGACCGGCGCCGCCTACGCGATGAACGCGGCCGGCTTCCGCGAGCACCAGCACCGCTTCTTCGGCCGCACCGAGCTGGTGCGCACCGACCCCGCGCGCGTGCTGGAGATCGACGACCCGCACGACCTCGCCCGCGCCCGGGCCCTCGCGCCGCTGTTCGACGCGGACCGCCCCGGCGCCCTTCCGACCGCCGCCGACATCGACGCGGTCGTACTCGACTTCGACGGCACCCAGACAGACGACCGGGTGCTGATCGATGCCGATGGACGGGAGTTCGTCTCCGTGCACCGTGGAGACGGCCTTGGCATCGCGGCCCTGCGACGCAGCGGCCTGACCATGCTGATCCTGTCCACGGAACAGAACCCGGTCGTCGCCGCCCGGGCCCGGAAGCTCAGGATCCCGGTACTGCACGGCGTCGACCGGAAAGACCTCGCGCTGAAGCAGTGGTGCGAGGAGCAGGGCATCGCGCCGGAGCGCGTGCTCTACGTCGGCAACGACGTCAACGACCTGCCGTGCTTCGCCCTCGTCGGCTGGCCGGTAGCGGTCGCGAGCGCCCACGACGTGGTACGCGGCGCCGCACGCGCGGTCACCACCGTCCCCGGTGGCGTCGGCGCGATCCGAGAGATCGCCGGCTGGATCCTCGGACCCTCTCTCGACTCTCTCGACCCCTCCACCAAGTAAGGAAAGTTCCTGCCATGAGCACCAACTCCCGCCTCCGTACGTTCGGTTCCCGCGAGGTCGGCCCCGGCAAGCCCGTCTACATCTGCGGCGAGATCGGCATCAACCACAACGGCGAGCTGGAGAACGCCTTCAAGCTCATCGACGTGGCCGCCGAGGCGGGCTGCGACGCGGTCAAGTTCCAGAAGCGCACCCCGGAGATCTGCACCCCGCGCGACCAGTGGGACATCGAGCGCGACACCCCCTGGGGCCGGATGACCTACATCGACTACCGCCACCGCGTGGAGTTCGGTGAGGCCGAGTACCGCCAGATCGACGAGTACTGCAAGGAGAAGGGGATCGACTGGTTCGCCTCCCCGTGGGACACCGAGGCCGTCGCCTTCCTGGAGAAGTTCGACGTCCCCGCCCACAAGGTCGCGTCCGCGTCCCTGACGGACGACGAGCTGCTGAAGGCGCTGCGCGCCACCGGCCGCGCGGTCATCCTCTCCACCGGCATGTCGACGCCGAAGCAGATCCGCCACGCGGTCGAGGTCCTGGGCTCCGACAACATCCTCATGTGCCACGCCACCTCCACCTACCCGGCGAAGGCCGAGGAGCTGAACCTCCGCGTGATCAACACGCTGGAGAAGGAGTTCCCGAACGTCCCGATCGGCTACTCCGGCCACGAGACCGGCCTGCAGACCACCCTCGCCGCGGTCGCCCTCGGGGCGACCTTCGTCGAGCGTCACATCACCCTCGACCGTGCCATGTGGGGTTCGGACCAGGCCGCCTCCGTGGAGCCGCAGGGCCTCACGCGCCTGGTGCGCGACATCCGCACCATCGAGGCCTCCCTCGGTGACGGCGTCAAGAAGGTCTACGAGTCCGAGCTGGGCCCGATGAAGAAGCTGCGCCGCGTCCAGGGCGTCGTCGCCGAGGCGGAGATCGCCGCGGCGGCGGGCGAGCCGCTCCAGGTCTGACGGCACCGTCAGCCCCTCACAACCCCCACAACGCCCTACGACGGGACGGTCGTACGCCGATGAGCCCCCGCGCCGGGAATGCCGGCCCTCACACTCTCGCCTTCGTCGAGAGTCCGGTACAGCTCCTGAACGTGCTGGAGTGGGCGCATGTCCACGCACCCGGCGCGGGGCTCATGCTCGTGGTCCTGTCGCCCGTCGACCCGATGACCCGCGGTCAGCTGCGGCGGATGGCGGAACTGGCGCGCGAGGAGGGCTACGAGGTCCGCTGGGAGGAAGCGCGCGGCGGCGCGACGGCACCCTTCCAGACGATCGGCGGGCTCATGGGGCCGCTGCGCCGCGCGGAACGGATCGTCATGGGCGATCCGTTCTCGCGGTACGTACAACTTCTGCTGACGATAACGCGGGCCCGTGACCTGGTGGTCGTGGACGACGGGACGGCGACGATGGAGTTCGTCGCCCAACTCGCCCGCGGTGAACGCCTGGAGCGCTGGCACCGGCGGGGCAGCCGTCCCGGCCCGCGCGATCTGCTCTTCGCTCCGGTGTCGTCCTCCGCCCGGCGCCGCCTGACGCCCGGCGAGCGCCGCCGGGTCGAGATCTTCTCCTCGATGCCGATCGACGAGGCGCCGGGCGGCGTCACCGTCACCGCGAACGACTTCTCCTGGACCCGCACCCGCTTCGGCCCGCCCCGCATCACCAAGAGCGCCGACATGGTCGGCACCTCGCTGGTCGAGACGGGCGTCGTGGACGGCGAGCGGTACATCGACGCCGTACGGTCCCTCGCCAAGGCGCACGGGGCCCGCCGCTACTTCGCCCACCGCCGCGAGAGCACCGACAAACTCCACCGGCTCGCGGTGGAGACGGGCCTGGAGATCGTCCGCCCCGACCTCCCCCTGGAACTCATCGCCCGCCGCGGCCCGGTCGGCCGCACGATCCTCAGCTTCCCGTCCACGGTCGTCCACACCCTCCCGCTGGCCCTCGCCGGCACGGACGTCCGCGTCGCCGTCTGCGACATCAACCCCGAATGGCTCACCCGGACCGCCTCACCGCGCGCCCAGGGCTTCCTGGACGGAGTGACGGGGACGGCCCGCGATGTGCACCGGCTGTCGGCGGTGACGGCGGTGTGAGTCGGCCGACGGGCGACAACTGCCGTGCTCGGCCCGGCGATAACCGCTTGTTACCCTCTGACCTGCGAGGTTGGCTGAGGTGAGAGGCGGGTCGTGGCAGCTGCCGGACATGACGACGATGCTGACGCTGCGTCGAGCAGGGCCGAGACGCTCCGTCGACGGGCCGAGCGGGCCTTCCGCTCCGGCCGGGCCGACCTGGCCCACCAGATCGCCGTCCGGGCACTGACCGAGGCCGGGCGGACGACGGACTCCCGCGCCCTGCTCCTGGAACACCTCGGCCGCTATCTCGACGCGGGAAGCACCAGCTGGGAGCACGACTACTTCGAGCAGTCCCTCGCCGAGCTGGGGCCGAAGGCTCCGCTGCACGAGCGGATCCGGGTGCTCTGCTCCTCCGGCCTCGCCGGGCTGCGGCGCGGCCGCACCGACGACGGCGTACGGCTGCTCCACGAGGCCGCAGAGCTGGCCCGCGAGGCCGACGACACCGAGCTGGAGACCGTCGTCTGCACGGTCGTGGCCGAGGCCGCCCTCACCCTGGGCCACCTCGACGAGTCCCTCCACCGCACCCGGCGGGCCCGCCGCCTGGGCCTCGAGTCCCAGCAGTACCACCTGGTCGTACGCTCCTACTTCAACGAGGCCCGCGCCACCTACCTACGCACCGGGAACGTCGCCGACGCCGCCCGTATCCGCGGCGCAGGCCTGGCCTACGCCGCCGAACACGGCGAACTGGCCACCGAGGAGGGCAACACGCTGCGCCTGGCCCTGATCGAGGACCTGATCGAGGCCGGCCGCTGGACCGAGGCCGACGACCTGCTGAGCGACCCGGCACCGCACGAGCGGCACGGTTCGCTCAACGAGGTCGAGGAGGCACTCGTACGGGCCTGGCTGCAGAGCTGGCACAGCCGGGATGTGGACCCGGCACCGTCGTTGGTCCGGCTGGTGGCGACCAGCAGCCCGCTGCACGAGGCGTACTTCCTCAGCCTGGCGCTCGCTGTGGCGGCCAGGCTCGGTGATCACGCGGCCGTCGAGGAGCTGACCGGCCGTGCGCTCCTCCTGGCCGGCGGGCACCTCGCACCTCCCAGCAGCGGCCTGTACGTCATCGACGCGCTGGCTTCCGCGATCCACGCCCAGACGGCCGGCCCCCGGCCGCCCATGCTGCACCCCGGCACCACGCCGCACCGGTTGCTGGAGATCGTGGAGGGCGTCTACGCCCGGGTACGCCACCATGTGGCCGCGCCCTACGAACTGACGGACGGCGTGGTGGCCGTGGCGCGTGCGGAAGCGGCACGGGTGCCGGGAGGATCCTGGGAGCAGGACGAGGCGGAGCACTGGGACACCGCCATCTGGGTCTTCCGCCGCACCCATGCCCGTGCCCGCCTGGTCCACGCCCTGCTGGGACGGGCGGCCGTGTACGGACCGGGTGACGAACGCGCGGCCGAGCTGCTCGACGAGGCGGAGCGCATCGCCGTACCCATGGGGGCGAAGCCGTACCTCGAACGGATCGCCCGGCTGCGGGCGCCCCGTCTTCCGGACCGTCCCCCGGATCGTGCGCCGGCCGCGCGCCGGCCGCCCCCGGCACCGTCGGCCGACCTGACACCACGCCAGCGCGAGGTGATCGCCCGCCTCGCCGAGGGCCGCACGGACCGGGAGATCGCCGAGGAACTGCGCCTGAGCGTCCGCACGGTCAACGCGCATGTCGCCCAGCTCCTGACCAGACTGGGCGTGCGCAACCGTGCGGAGGCCGTGGGGTGGTACTACCGCTCCGAGGACGGACGCGGTGCGGAGCGCGGTACGTCGGGCTGACCCACGATCGGTCCGGTCACCGTCGGCGTGGTGCTCCTCGTACCGCTGCGGCAGGCCGCCGTGCCCGCCACGCACACCAGCACCACACCGGCCAGCCGGCCCGCGTCCGGGGTCTGGGCGAGGACGAGGAAACCGATGCCCGTCGCGACCGCCGGTTCCAGGCTCATCAGCGTGCCGAACGCCCCCGCCGTCAGGCGGCGCAGCGCGAACAGTTCCAGTACATGCGGGGCGATCGGCAGCAGCACCGCGGCCAGCGCCGAAACGACCAGCACATGTGGGCTCCACCAGTCCGCCTCCGCCTCGCCGCCCGCCACCACTCCGGTGCACAGGGCCGCCACGGCCGTGGACAGCGCGACGCCTTGCTGACCGGGCAGCCGGTCGCCGACCCGCTGGGTGAGCACGATGTAGCTGCCGAGCCCTGTCGCGGCACCCAGTGCGTAGCCGATCCCCAGCCAGTCCGCGGACGCCTCCCAGGGCCGGGTGAGCAGCAGCACCCCGCCCAGCGCCAGCAGCGGCCACACCAGGTCGGCACGTCGCCGCGACCCCACGACAGCCACCAGCAGCGGCCCGGTGAACTCCACCGCGCTGACCGTGCCCAGTGGCAGCCGGTCGATGGCCTGGAAGGAGCACAGGGTCATCACCGCGCTGGCGCAGCCGAGCGCCGCCGTCGCGCCCAGGCTGCGGCGGGGCAGACGACGGAGCCGCGGCCGGGTCCATACGAGCAGCAGTACTGCCGCGCAGCTCAGCCGCAGCCAGGCCGTCCCGGCCGGCGAAACCCGGTCGAAGAGGGGCACGGCGAGCGAGGCGCCGGTCTGCACGCTGACCATGGCGCAGACAGTGGCGGCCATCGCCGGTGCGGCAGTGCGGACGGGGGAGGCGGCGGGCGGGGCGGGCGCAGTGGGCGCGGTGGAGGTCATGCCGGTACGGGGGCGTACGCGGCGGTCGCCCGGACGAGGAACGCGGTTTCCGCGTAGAAGAACTCCCCGTCCTGCGCGGCCCGTTCCACGGACGCGGTCCACTCGTCGATCTCGGCGACCGACAGTGGTCCCGTCCCGTTGACCGCGCGTTCCCGCAGGGCCGCGGCGATCTGCTCCACCCGGTGCCGGGCGAATCCGGTCAGCTCCGTCCCCACCGTCACATGCGTGTCGACGTGCTCCATCCGCAGCAGGCTCTTGCGCACCAGGGCGGCCGCCTTGCGCCCCATCCAGGCGTCGCTGAACTCCATCCACTCCTCGGGGAACTCGGCCCATCCGTGGCACACGGCACGCGTCAGCTCCGGGTCGCCCGCGCGGATCACCAGGGCGTCGTAGTCGGTGTGCGAGATCACCGCCGTACCGCCCGGCCGCAGCAGCCGGGCCACTTCGTCGATCAGCGCCGCCGGGTCGCGCAGGAACTCCAGGACGTCGTGGCAGACGACCGCGTCCATGCTGCCGGCGGCGTACCGGGTCGGCTTGTTGAGGTCGTGCACCTCGATCTCGGCGTCCCCGACCAGTAGGGTCCGCGTGGCCGCCACCGCCTACAGATCGACGTCGCACCCGTGTAGTAAGGCGCCCGGCACCCGCTCCGCCACGGCCTGCAGTGTCCCGCCAGTTCCGCACCCGAGGTCCAGCACCCGCTGTCCGGTGGCCACGTCCAGGCTCGTGGCCAGCGCACGGTGTATCGAGTGACCAGGCATGGGCATACGAATGTCCTCCACAACTCTGAGACGAGCAGCACTGGTGACGTTTCTACGGGTGCTTGTGGGAGGAGCGCTTCGGTAGTTCTACCTAGCCGTGATCACTTGGCCGAAAACTCCCTCTTCAGGGCTTCGATGAAGGGGGTGAAGGCCTCGGTTGGGACGCTGAGGGTCCCGTAGGACGGGGCCTTCGAGTCGCGGATGGCCATGTGGGTGCGGCGGTCTGAGATTTCCACGCAGGCGTTGCCGTCGCCGCCACCGGAGTATGACGACTTCCGCCAGTTGTCGGGAGTGTTCACCGTGTGCCTCACAGCTCTTTGGCCAGCTTGTGGATCAGTTCACGCGACCGTTCGGGATCGAGTGACGCAGCTTCTACTCTACGGAAAAGTGTTCGAAAGACGCTGAGTTGGGCCTCGGAGTCGATGAACGTCGTGCCGTGAGGGCCGTCGCGCACCACGGTGTCCAGCTTCGGGACGCCGCCGCCCGCGTAAATCATGGCGCTGCCGGTGTCGTCGAAGCGTTCCAGGGCGAAGGGGATGACACGGACGGTGATGTGATCCGCTTCGGAGAGTTCCAGGATGCGGGCGAGCTGAGCCTGTGCGGCAGCCCGGCCACCGACTCTGATCCGCAGGGCCGCCTCGTGGATCACCGCCTCGTACGGGATCGGCGTGGCCCCTTCGATGATCAGGCGCCGCTGCATGCGATGCCGAACGCGCAACTCTAGCTCTCCCTCGGGGAGTTCCGGAATGCGGGTTGAGAAGAGCGCCCGTGCGTAGTCCTCGGTCTGCAGAAGGCCTGACACGTGGAGCAGGTCCACGTCCCATCGGAAGGTGGCGTTGTGTTCCAACTCGGACAAGTCCAGGAATGACGTGGGCAGATGCCCCCGGTACTCCTCCCACCAGCCGCGCGTCCGGTCGGTCGCCATCGCCGTCAAGGCTTCGACGAATTCCTCGTCCGTGCAGGCGTAATGCCCTGCAAGTCGGCGCAGTCGCTGCTCGCTGACGCCCGAGGTGCCCAACTCGATCTGGCTGATCTGGACGGAGTTCACGCCGAGCAGTGCTGCTGACTCGCGTGCACTGAGCCCTGCCGCTTCGCGGAGCCTGCGCAATTCGACCGCCAGCCGCAACTGTCGCGCCGTGGGCTCGCGCTTGGTTCCCATCGACTGCTCCTTGGTTCAACGCGCTTGCGAGCGCGACTCGTTCGGGGGTCAGGTTAGGCGATTGGCTTGCCGCTTCTTAAATCTAAGGTCTACCGTCGGTGATGCGACGCACACTCTGCGGAACGCCGGGATCCCGGAAGCGCACCACTCCGTCCTGCCATGACGGCTGCGGCACTGCCACCGCCCGCTGACCGCAACCCCAAACCATCGAACAGGAGTTGACGCATGCCCGAAACCGCACCCGAAGCCGACTCCGAGTCCTGGGAGTACTCCCTCTACATCCCGAACGACCTGCGCGCCGTCACCATCAGCCGCCGCACCCTCCGCCTGATCCTCACCATGCATGGCCTGATCAACCTCGTCGACGTCGCCGAACTGCTCGCCACTGAGCTGGTCTCCAATGCCGTACGCCACACGAAGGGGCCCGCCGCCCTGCGTGTGCGCTGGGCGGCGGGCGTGCTGCGGTTTGGGGCCTGGGACGCCGATCCCGAACCGCCTGAACCGCCAAGGTCGTGGGATCAGCTCGCCGAGCTGGAGGAAGGGCGCGGGCTCGCCCTCGTCCGGGCCTGCAGTGATCTGTGGGGATGGCAGCCGCTGTCCAGGCACGGCAACAGGGGCAAGTACGTCTGGTGCGAGATGACCACGTAGGTCACGGCCGCTTGCGGGCCAGGACGAACGCGCGAGGGCGCGTCTCCTCGTCCACCGGTTCGCGCAGGACGCGGGCCTGGACCTGAAGGTCCGCCTTGGCCAGGTGGGCGGCGACCGTGTCCGGGGTGCGCAAGTAGTAGTCGAGCGATATCTCGTGGCCGAAGCGTTCCGCTCCACGGTCGTCCACACCCTCCCGCTGGCCCTCGCCGGCACGGACGTCCGCGTCGCCGTCTGCGACATCAACCCCGAATGGCTCACCCGGACCGCCTCACCGCGCGCCCAGGGCTTCCTGGACAGAGTGACGGGGACGGCCCGCGATGTGCACCGGCTGTCGGCGGTGCGGGCGGTGTAGCGATCCGCGAATGAGAGGATGCGCGGACCGCAGTACCGGCCAGCAAGCAGGGGGAGAGGCATGGAGATACTCGTGTTGTCCGGCGTTCTGGCGCTCGCCGTCGGAGGATGCGTCTGCGTCGTGTGGGCGGAACGGGGCGGCCCGCGCTGGGTGCGCGTGGTGGCCGCTGTGACCCTGACGGCCGGCAAGCTGCTGCGCAGTTCGGGGCGCACGAGCCGGAGCTCCGGCTCAGATGGCGACTAGGGGCGCCCCGTCGGCCTTGCGGGCCAGGAGAAACGCCCGAGGGCGCTTCTCCTCCTCCTGGGGCTCGCGCAAAACACGGGCTTGGACGTCGAGGCCGGCCTTCGTCAGGAGGTCGGTCACCTTTTCGGGCGTACGCCAGTGGTAGTGCAGGGCGATCTCGTGGCCGAAGCGTTCCGTGAGGTGGAGACGGTCCTCCGTGTCGCCGTACTGAAAGCCCACCAGGACGTGTCCGCCGGGGAGCAGAACGCGGTGGAACTCGGCGAACGTCGCCGGCAGGTGCTCGTCCGGGATGTGGATGATCGAGTACAGCGCCAGCACGCCGGCCAGTGTCCCGTCCGGCAGGTCCAGGCTCGTCATCGAACCCACATGGAAGCGCAGACCGGGGTGCGCCCGGCGGGTCAGCTCCACCATCCGCGGGGAGACGTCCACGCCGAACACCGGGACACCGAGGCCGTCCAGCATCGCCGTGACCCCGCCGGGACCCGAACCCAGGTCGGCCACCGGGGCGGGGGCGTGCGTGCGGGCGAGGTCGGCGAAGGCGCCGACCACGGCCCGGTCCACGGGCATGCCGGGGCCGTCGGGGAAGTGGGCCGCGTAGTCGTCGGCCATCGCGTCGTAAGAGCTGCGGGTGGCCTCCAGGAAGGCCGCGTCCAGATCGGTCACGGTCGCGCAGGCTACCGGGGAGCGCGTGCCGTGGGCGTCCGACAGATGAACGGGAGCGCGCGGGTGGGGCTGGGCGTGGTATGCGTGGAGGAACGCGGTGCCCGTGATCGGCTCAACCGGTAAAAACGGGCGAGTTTACCCACCCAAGTTGATGCCTATGCGTCCGACGGCCAGATTTTCTTCCCCTAACGGGCTGAACTTTTGTTGATCTCGGGTCAGCTGGCCGTCCGGGCGTCCTACCCTTCAGAGGGTGAAGCAACAGATGTCACTGGAGTCCGACGCCGACCTCCCCGGGGCCGCGCTTCCCGGCACGCTGTCCGAGGCGCTGCGTGCCGAACTGGTCGCCTTCCGGCGCGACCTGCACATGCATCCGGAACTCGGCAACCAGGAGTTCCGTACGACCGCCGCGATCAAGGCACGCCTCGAGAAGGCCGGCCTGAAGCCGCAGGTGCTGCCCGTCGGGACCGGGCTCGTATGTGACGTCGGGGCCGACGGCGGGCAGTGGCGCGGCGGGGCCCCCATGCTCGGCTTCCGGGCCGACATCGACGCCCTGCCCATCCCGGACGCCAAGACCGAGTGCCCCTACCGGTCCACCGTGCCCGACCGGGCGCACGCCTGCGGGCACGACGTACACACGACCGTGGTACTCGGCACCGGGCTCGTCCTCGCCGAACTGCACAAGCAGGGACTGCTGCCGCGGCCCGTGCGGCTGGTCTTCCAGCCGGCCGAGGAGGTGCTGCCCGGAGGTGCCGCCGACGCCATCGACTGCGGGGTGCTCGAGGGGGTGGAGCGGATGATCGCCGTGCACTGCGACCCCAGGGTCGACGCCGGGCTGATCGGACTGCGGGAGGGCCCCATCACCTCCGCCTGCGACCGGCTGGAAATCGCCCTGGACGGGCCCGGCGGGCACACCGCCCGGCCCCATCTGACGACCGACCTCGTCACCGCCGTCGCCCGCGTGGTGACCGACGTGCCCGCCCTGGTCGCCCGGCGCATCGACACCCGCAGCGGGCTCGCCGTGACCTGGGGGCGGATCGAGTCGGGGCACGCACCGAACGTCATCCCGCAGCACGCCGAGCTCTCCGGAACCGTGCGCTGTCTGGACCTCGACGCCTGGCGGCAGGCGCCCGACATCGTGCATGCGGCGATCGACGAGGTGGCCAATCTGCACCGGGCCAAGTCGGAGATCAACTACGTGCGAGGCGTTCCCCCCGTCGTCAACGAGGCCGAGACGACCGAGCTGCTGCGCGAGGCCATGACCGCGCGGCGCGGGGCCGACTCCGTCGAGGGGACCGACCAGAGCCTCGGCGGGGAGGACTTCTCCTGGTATCTGGAGCAGGTGCCCGGCGCCATGGCCCGGCTCGGCGTGCGCACGCCCGGCGAGCGCACGGTGCGCGATCTGCACCAGGGCGACTTCGATGTCGACGAGTCCGCCATCACCGTCGGCGTGGAGCTCTTCACCGCGGCGGCGCTGGTCCACGGCGGTCGGTAGGCCGGTCGTTCAACGTCGTTCTCCTCCGGTTGCGGCCCGTCAGGAGTGGGGGCAGCCTGGTGCGCGTAGTGATCAGAGATGCCCTTCACCGCGCCGGGATCGCCCCAGGTGCACACCATTCGAGCCGGTGGTTCACAAGGTCGTAACCGGCCACCGGCACGAATGGATAACGGCCACGCAGAAGCCCGTTCCCAGGAGTGTCTACGCGCGTTAATGTGCGCCGAACCGAGCACCCACTGCGGGGCTTTGGAGAATGGGGAACTTCAGATGCGTCGGATATCCAAACTGACCCGCGTCGCGGTGGGGGTCGCGTCGCTCGCACTTGCCGCCACGGCCTGCGGTGGCACCAGTGGTGACAGCGGCGACGAGTCCAAGGAGAACCTGGGCCTCGCCATCGCGTACGACATCGGCGGCAAGGGCGACCAGTCCTTCAACGACGCCGCGTACGCCGGTCTGCAGAAGGCCGCGAAGGAGTTCGGCTACAAGACCGCCGACATCGAGCCCACCGAGGGCGAGACCGACGCCGACAAGGAGCAGCGCCTGGCCTCCCTCGCCAGGCAGGGCTACAACCCTGTCATCGGCGTCGGCTTCGCCTACGGGCCCGCCATGCAGGCCGTGGCCGAGAAGTACCCGGACACCACGTTCGGCATCGTCGACTCGGTCGTCGAGGGCGACAACGTGGCCTCCCTTGTGTTCGCCGAGGAGCAGGCCTCCTACCTCGCCGGTGTCGCTGCTGCCAAGGCCACCAAGACCAACACCGTGGGCTTCGTCGGCGGTGTGGACATTCCGCTGATCCACAAGTTCGAGGCCGGTTACAAGCAGGGCGTCGCGGAGACCAACCCGGACGTCAAGGTCGTCTCGCAGTACCTGACGCAGACCGCCGAGGAGGGTGGCTTCTCCAGCCCGGACAAGGGCAAGGCCGCCGCCGAGGGGCAGATCGAGAAGAAGGCCGACGTCGTCTACCAGGCGGCCGGTCTGTCCGGGCAGGGTGTCATCGAGGCCGCGGCCAAGGCCAAGGTGTGGGCGATCGGGGTCGACTCCGACCAGTACCAGCAGGAAGCTCTCTCGGCGTACAAGAACTACATCCTCACCTCCGCGCTCAAGGACGTCGGCGGTGCGGTGTACACGCTGGCCAAGTCCGTGGAGGACGGTAAGCCGCTGACCGGTACCCAGACCTTCGACCTGAAGGTGGACGGCGTCGGACTGTCCGAGAGCAACCCGGAGTTCGCGAAGATCGCCGGTCTTCAGGACGCCGTGAACAAGGCCAAGGAAGGCATCATCGGCGGCTCCATCAAGGTCAAGACCGAGTAGCCGTCGTACGCGGGTGGATCGGTGAGAAGCGGGTGGGCGTGTTCGGCGTCCGCCCGCTTTCTGGTGTGCGGGTGCCTGCGGCGCTTGTGCGGGATGCCTGCGGCGGCCTGTGCGGGTGCCTGCGGCGGCCTGTGCGGGTGCGTGGTGGTGCGGGTTGCGCCTGTGGCTTCGTTGTGGGTCGGGGCCGCGGCAGGGGGGGTCCGTCCTCGGTCTTCCGGGCTGGTTCCTTTCGGGGTGCCGGGCGTTTTCGGCAGCCGCTGCGGGCGGACACCCCCCGGCACGTCCCCTTCCCGCCGTGGGCGGCTGCGCATCACCGAGTGCCACGTTCCGTTTGCAGGCGGCAAGGCCGTGACCTGGGGTGCGGGTGGTATTGGCCACGGGCGGATAACAAGGTGGACAGAAGGGGTTTTCAGGCAGGTCTACGCGCGTTAATCTGCGGCGAAGCCAGCGCCGAAGCTAAACCGTCCGGCGCTTGTACGACAGGAGCACCACACATGCGCCGGGTTTCCCGCATCGCGGTCGCAGGCGCAGCGACCGCATCCCTCGCCCTCGCTCTGTCCGCCTGCGGCGGCACCTCGACCGAGGGTTCGTCCTCCGGGTCGGGCGACAAGGGCCTCGCCATCGCCTACGACGTCGGCGGCAAGGGCGACCAGTCCTTCAACGACGCCGCATATGCGGGCCTGGAGCAGGCGAAGAAGGAGTTCGGCTACGAGACGGCCGACATCGAGCCCACCGAGGGGGAGACGGACGCCGACAAGGCGCAGCGTCTGTCGTCGCTGGCGAAGCAGGGCTACAACCCGGTGATCGGTGTCGGCTACGCGTACGCGCCGGCCGTCAAGGAGGTCGCGGAGAAGTATCCCGACACCACCTTCGGCATCGTCGACGACGCGCAGGTCCAGGCGGACAACGTGGCCGACCTGGTCTTTTCCGAGGAGCAGGCCTCGTATCTCGCCGGGGTCGCTGCCGCCAAGAGCACCAAGTCGAACGTTGTGGGCTTTGTGGGTGGTGTGGATATCCCGCTCATTCACAAGTTCCAGGCGGGCTTCGAGCAGGGCGTCGAGGACACCAGTGGTGGCAAGGTCAAGGTCGTCTCGCAGTACCTGACGCAGACCGCGGAGGAGGGCGGCTTCTCCAGCCCCGACAAGGGCAAGACCGCCGCCGAGGGGCAGATCGAGAAGAAGGCCGACGTCGTGTACGCGGCGGCCGGTCTGTCCGGTCAGGGTGTGATCGAGGCCGCCGCCGCCAACAAGGTGTGGGCGATCGGTGTCGACTCCGACCAGTACCAGCAGGAAGCCCTCGCCAAGTACAAGGACTACATCCTGACCTCGGCGAAGAAGGACGTCGCCAAGGCGGTGTTCGGCCTGGCGAAGTCGGTCGAGGACGGCAAGCCCGTGACCGGTATCGTCAAGGGCGATCTGAAGACCGGCGAGGTCGGGCTCGCGGACTCCAACCCGAAGTTCGCGGACGACGCCGAGCTCCAGGAAGCCATCGAGACGGCCAAGGAGAAGATCATCAGCGGCGAGATCAAGGTCAAGAGCAGCTGACAGGGCAAGGGGGTGTCTCATGGATCAGGCCGGCTCCAAGTGGCAGCGCCTGATAACGCGCTGAGCGGGATCTGGTGCGTGCAGCTGCAAGGCGGAGGAGGGAGTCGGCGACTGACGACAACGCGGCAGATGTGCGTGCCAGGGCCCGCGACGCCGGCAGGATCCATGAGACGCCCCCTTGGACTTCGAGCAGTCAGTAACCGCGGGGTTACGTCCGCTCAACGGGGTACGGGGAGGCTGTCTCCCTGTACCCCGTTGTCTCGGCGCGTCGCCCCTTTGTATGCCGTAGGGGCGCTACGCGCGTAGACGACCCCCGTCCCCAGGAGAGTGCGCCATCAACGCGTCCAGCAGCCCTCCGGCCGGAGCGGCGGTCAACGGTCAGGCGACCGCCGTCGAACTCGCCGGGATCACCAAGCGTTTCCCGGGCGTCGTGGCCAACCACGACATCCACCTCAGCGTCCGCAAGGGCACCGTCCACGCCCTCGTCGGCGAGAACGGCGCCGGCAAGTCGACGCTGATGAAGATCCTCTACGGCATGCAGAAGCCGGACGAGGGCACGATCACGATCGACGGCGAGCAGGTCACCCTGCACAGCCCCGCCGACGCCATCGCCCGCGGCATCGGCATGGTGCACCAGCACTTCATGCTGGCCGACAACCTCACCGTGCTCGAGAACGTGGTGCTGGGCAGCGAGAAGCTGTTCGGCATCGGTGCCCGGGCCCGCCGCAAGATCAAGGAGATCTCCGAGCGGTACGGCCTCGGGGTGCGGCCCGATGTTCTGGTCGAGGAGCTCGGCGTCGCCGCCCGCCAGCGTGTGGAGATCCTCAAGGTTCTGTACCGGGGTGCCACCACGCTGATCCTGGACGAGCCCACGGCCGTCCTGGTGCCGCAAGAGGTGGACGCACTCTTCGACAACCTGCGCGAGCTCAAGGCGGAGGGCCTGTCGGTCATCTTCATCTCCCACAAGCTGGGCGAGGGGCTGTCCGTCGCGGACGAGATCACCGTCATCCGGCGCGGTACGACGGTCGGTACGGCCGTCCCCGCCGAGACCACCCCGCGCCAGCTCGCCGAGATGATGGTCGGCAGCGAGCTGCCCACGCCGGAGACCGCCGAGTCCACGGTCACCGACCGCCCCGTCATCACCGTGGAGAAACTGCGCCTGGAGGCGGCCGGCGGCAAGGCCCTCCTGGACGACATCAGCTTCACCATCCACGCCGGCGAGGTCCTGGGCATCGCCGGCGTCGAGGGCAACGGCCAGACCGAACTGGTCGACGCGCTGATCGGCCTGCGCCATGCCGACTCCGGCACGATCCGGCTCGCCGACGAGGAGATCACCGGCTGGGCCACCCGTAAGCGCCGCGAGCAGGGCGTCGGCTACATCCCCGAGGACCGGCACCGGCACGGCCTGCTCCTGGAGGCCCCCCTCTGGGAGAACCGCATCCTCGGCCATGTCACCGAGCGGCCCAACGCCAAGGGCGTATGGCTCGACCCGAAGGCCGCGCAGGCGGACACGCGCCGCATCGTCGAGGCGTACGACGTCCGCACCCCCGGCATCGACGTCACCGCCGCCTCTCTGTCCGGCGGCAACCAGCAGAAGCTGATCGTCGGCCGCGAGATGAGCCACAAGCCGCGCTTCCTGATCGCCGCGCACCCGACCCGCGGTGTGGACGTCGGCGCGCAGGCCGCGATCTGGGACCACATCCGTGAGGCCCGCCACGAGGGCCTGGCCGTGCTGTTGATCTCCGCCGACCTGGACGAGCTGATCGGCCTGTCCGACACGCTCCGGGTGATCTACAACGGCAAGCTGGTCGCCGACGCCGACCCGGCCACGATCACTCCCGAGGAGCTCGGTTCGGCCATGACCGGCGCCGCGACCGGACACCTCGAACACGAAGAGACCCCCGAGTCCGGCAAAGACGAGGCCCGCTGATGAAGAAGTTCGACAAGGAGCGTGTGCTCCTCGCCGTGGCCGGACCGGTCATCGCGCTCGCTGTGGCCTTCGTGCTGAGCGCGATCGTGCTGATCGCGTCGGGCAAGAACCCGGTCGAGCCGTTCGCCGTGATGTTCGAGCAGGCCGGTTTCTCCGACATCCAGGTCCTGATCATCAACCAGGCCTCGATGTACTACATCGCGGCGCTCGCGGTCGCCATCGGCTTCCGGATGAACCTGTTCAACATCGGCGTCGACGGCCAGTACCAGCTCGGCGCCATGCTGGCCGCGATCGTCGGCGCCCACATGAACCTGCCGGCCGCGATCCAGATCCCGCTGCTGCTCCTGACCGCCATCTGCACCGGCGCCTTCTGGGCCGGCATCGCCGGTGTCCTCAAGGTCACCCGGGGCGTCAGCGAGGTCGTCGCGACCATCATGCTCAACGCGATCGCGACCTCCGTCATCGGCTACCTGTGGCTGCCGACCGTCTTCGGCGTCAAGGTCGGCAACAACAACACCACCGGCGAGATGCACGAGTCGGGCTGGGTGCCCGGCATCGACATGGGCGCCGCCGGCGAGATCTACGGTCTGGTCGTCCTCGCCGTACTCCTCGGCATCGGCTACTGGGTCGTCCTCAACCGCACCCGCTTCGGCTTCGACCTGCGCGCCTCCGGCGCCTCGGAGACCGCCGCCGCGGCCAGCGGCGTGGACCCCAAGCGCATGGTCCTCACCGCGATGCTCATCTCCGGCGCCATCGCCGGACTCGCGGGCCTGCCGATCCTGCTCGGCGACACCCACACCTACAGCCTCAACTTCCCCACCGGCATCGGCTTCCTCGGCATCGGCATCGCCCTGCTCGGCCGTAACAGCCCCGTCGGTATCGCCTTCGCCGCCCTGCTGTGGGCGTGGCTCGACAAGGCCTCGCCCGAGCTGGACTTTCACGGCTACGACAAGGAGATCGCGGTCATCATGCAGGGCCTGATCGTGCTGTCGGTCGTCGTCTCCTACGAGGCCGTACGCGAATGGGGTCTGCGCCGCCAGCAGCGCCGGGTCGGCGCCGAACTGGCCGCCGGTCACGTCCTCGGCGCCCACAACACCACGAAGGAGGTGGCTGGCCGATGACCACCGCGACCGACGTCAACCAGCCCACGCTGCAGCCCGCGGCGCCGACCGGCCGCCGGATGTCCTGGCCGGTGCTGCTCCTGGTCATCGCCGGAGCCCTGGCGCTGACCTCGATCGTCCGCATCATCACCGGCGCCGACGGCATCACCAACGTCAGCCAGATGTCCACCGCGCTCCAGCTCGCCGTGCCGATCGGCCTCGCCGGTCTCGGCGGCCTCTGGGCCGAGCGCGCGGGCGTCGTCAACATCGGCCTCGAGGGCATGATGATCCTCGGCACCTGGTTCGGTGCCTGGGCCGGATTCCAGTGGGGCCCGTGGACCGGTGTCCTGGTCGGCATCATCGGCGGTGCGATCGGCGGCCTGCTGCACGCCTTCGTGACCGTCACCTTCAACGTCAACCACATCGTCTCCGGTGTGGCGATCAACATCCTCGCCCTCGGCGCCACCCGCTACCTCGCGCCCCTCGCCTTCGAGGGCCACCCGGGCGGCTCCGCCAAGCAGTCCCCGGCGGTCGAGTCCCTCGGCAACTTCACGGTGCCGGGCCTGTCCGACGGCCTCAGGGACCTCAACAACCAGGGCTGGTTCCTGATCTCCGACATCGCGGGCCTGCTGGGCGGCCTGGTCACCAACGTCTCCTGGCTGACCCTGATCGCCGTCGCGCTCGTCCCGGCGACCTGGTGGATCCTGTGGCGTACGGCCTTCGGCCTGCGGCTGCGCTCCTGCGGCGAGAACCCGGTCGCGGCCGAGTCCCTCGGCGTGAACGTCTACAAGTACAAGTACCTGGCCGTGATCATCTCCGGCGGCCTGGCCGGCCTGGGTGGCGTGTTCCTCTCCATCGTGGCCAACCCCTTCTACCTGGAGGGCCAGGTCAGCGGCCGTGGTTACATCGGTCTCGCCGCGATGATCTTCGGTAACTGGATGCCGGGCGGACTCGCCATCGGCGCGGGCCTGTTCGGCTACACCGACAGCCTCAACCTGCGCGGCGGCTCCGAGAACGTCCACGCACTGCTGCTGCTCGGCGCGCTGCTGCTGATCATCGGCGCGATCTGGCTGGCGGTCCGGAAGAAGTACGTCCAGGCCGTGATCACGCTGGTCGTCGGCGCCCTGGTGTTCGCCTGGTACGCCGGCACCAACGAGGTCCCCAACCAGGTCGTCTCCGCCACGCCGTACGTCATCACGCTGGTCGTCCTCGCCCTGTCGGCGCAGCGGCTGCGGATGCCGAAGGCGGACGGTCTGCCCTACCGGAAGGGACAAGGCAAGTGACGCCCGCGGTCGACTGGGACGCCCTGCGGGAGGTGGCGCGCGAGGCCATGAGCCACGCCTACGCCCCCTACTCGGGGTACCCGGTCGGCGTCGCGGCCCTCGTCGACGACGGCCGCACGGTCACCGGCTGCAACGTCGAGAACGCCTCGTACGGCCTCGGCCTGTGCGCCGAGTGCGGGCTGGTCTCGGAACTGCAGCGCACCGGGGGCGGCCGCCTCACGCACTTCACCTGCGTGGACGGCCGGGGCGAGATCCTCGTCCCGTGCGGCCGCTGCCGACAGCTGTTGTACGAGTTCGGCGGCCCCGACCTGCTGCTGGAGACACCGGCGGGCATCCTGCCGCTGTCGGAGATGCTGCCGCAGGCCTTCGGGCCGGGGCACCTCCGCTCGTAACTCCCGTACGGCCCCTGGGACTTGACTCGCAGGGGCCGTACTCTTCGCAATCCCCGGAAGGAAAGCCAGCCATGGCCATGGACGTCATCTCCGTCATCCGCACCAAGCGGGACCGCGGTGAGCTCAGCGACGAGCAGATCGACTGGGTCATCGACGCGTACACCCGCGGCGAGGTCGCCGACGAGCAGATGTCGGCCCTCGCGATGGCCATCCTGCTCAACGGCATGAACCGGCGGGAGATCGCCCGCTGGACCGCCGCGATGATCGCCTCCGGCGAGCGCATGGACTTCTCGTCCCTGTCCCGCCCGACGGCGGACAAGCACTCGACGGGCGGCGTCGGCGACAAGATCACCCTCCCGCTGGCCCCGCTGGTGGCGGCGTGCGGTGCGGCCGTCCCGCAGCTGTCGGGCCGGGGGCTCGGCCACACGGGCGGCACGCTGGACAAGCTGGAGTCGATCCCTGGCTGGCGGGCGCTGCTCTCCAACGAGGAGATGCTGTCCGTACTGGACGGTGTCGGCGCGGTGATCTGCGCGGCGGGCGAGGGCCTGGCCCCGGCGGACAAGAAGCTGTACGCACTGCGCGACGTGACCGGCACGGTGGAGGCGATCCCGCTGATCGCCTCGTCGATCATGTCGAAGAAGATCGCGGAGGGTACGGGCTCGCTGGTCCTGGACGTCAAGGTGGGCACCGGCGCCTTCATGAAGACGCTGGACGACGCGCGCGAGCTGGCGTCCACGATGGTCGGCCTCGGCACCGACCACGGCGTGAAGACGGTCGCGCTCCTGACGGACATGTCGACGCCGCTCGGCCTGACGGCGGGCAACGCACTGGAGGTCCGCGAGTCGGTGGAGGTCCTGGCGGGCGGCGGGCCTTCCGACGTGGTGGAGCTGACGCTGGCCCTGGCCCGCGAGATGCTCGACGCGGCGGGCGTCCGCGATGCCGACCCGGCGAAAGCGCTGGCCGACGGCTCCGCGATGGACGTCTGGCGCCGCATGATCGCGGCCCAGGGCGGCGACCCGGACGCCCCGCTGCCCACGTCGAAGGAACAGCATGTGGTGAAGGCGGCGATGTCGGGTGTCCTGACCCGCCTCGACGCCTACGACATCGGCATCGCCGCGTGGCGCCTGGGCGCCGGCCGTGCCCGCAAGGAGGACCCGGTGCAGGCCGCCGCGGGCGTCGAGCTGCACGCCAAGCCGGGCGACACGGTGAAGGAGGGCCAGCCACTGCTGACGCTCCACACGGACACGCCGGAGCGCTTCGCGTACGCGCTGGAGGCGGTCGAGGGTTCCTACGACATCGCGGCGCCGGGCACCGACTTCACGGCATCGCCGGTGGTACTGGAGCGCATCGCCTGAGCTGCGCCCGCGGCCGGAGGCCGCTGGTGTCACGGCTCCTTCGGACGGGATCGGTGCGGCGGCACCGGCCATGAACTCCCCGATGAGTTACGGCCGCCCCGGCGGTCTACCGCTCGTGGACGCCATGACCCCCGCCGAAATCGTGCTGGCCGGCCCCGTCACCCGAGAGCAGGTGACAGGGCTGTGCGATGACGTGCGGGGATTGTTGGAGGCCAGTGGGGCCTCGGTCGTGGTGTGTGACGTCGGAGGGCTCGGGCCGCCGGGCCTGGCCGCCGTGGATCTGCTGGCGCGGCTGGAGCTGGCGGCCAAGCGGGCCGGGGGGCGGATCCGGTTGCGGGATCCCGATCCTGCCCTACACGCCCTCCTCGACCTGGTCGGCCTCCGCTTCGAGATGGAGGGGCAGCCCGAACAGCGGGAACCAGCGCTTGGTGTCGAGGAAGCAGTGGAACCCGGTGATCCGGCCGTCTGAGACCTCCAGCACCTGCACCGCCCACGGAGTGAAGCCGTCCGACTCAGGATCCGGCTTGTAGTGGGCGAAGCCCGGCAGGCCGTTGGCATGGACGGGCCGCAGGCGCGAGCCCGCGCAGGCGGCGCCGAGGGTGGCCATGAAGCCGGTGATGTCCGCCGGGCCGCGCAGCCACAGGTCGAACGGCGGCATCGTCATGACGGCGTCCTCGTGGAGGAGGGCCGTGAGCGCCGTCATGTCGTAGCCCTCGAAGGCTGCGACATACCGCTCCAGGAGCTTCTGCTGCTCCTCGTCCAAGGGGTCGGAGACCGCCGCCTCGGCGCCCTTGTCCTCCCGCTCCGCGAGGGTCGCGCGGGCCCGCTGCAGGGCGCTGTTGACCGACGCGACCGACGTGCCGAGGAGTTCGGCGACCTCGCTCGCCTTCCAGGCCAGCACCTCGCGCAGGATCAGCACCGCCCGCTGCTTGGGCGGCAGCTGCTGCAGGGCCGCCATGAAGGCGAGGCGCACCGACTCCTTGGCGACCGCCGCCTCGGCCGGGTCGTCGGTCGTGGGCAGCACGCGGGCGTCCGGCATCGGCTCCAGCCAGGTGTGGTCGGGGCGGGGGGACAGGGCCGCCTGGGCGAGTGGCGTCGACTCGGAGAGATCCATCGGCCTGGCCCGCTTGTTGCCCGCGTTCAGCATGTCCAGACAGACGTTCGTCGCGATCCGGTAGAGCCAGGAGCGGATGCTGGAGCGCCCCTCGAACTTGTCGAAGCTGCGCCAGGCACGGACCAGGGTGTCCTGCACCGCGTCCTCGGCCTCGAAGGAGGAGCCGAGCATGCGTTAGCAGTAGCCGGTCAGCTCGACTCGGTGCTTTTCCAGTGTGGCGTCGAGGTCCGTTGTCGTCGCCGTGCCGTTGCTCATCGTCCACCCACCCCTGTGGCCGTCCTGCGGTGCGCCTTTGCGCCCAGCACTTCGGAAGCTACCGCAGGGCACTGACAATGGCCCCCGGAGTGGGAAAAGGGGCAGGTCAGATGGGGCGGGTGGGAGATGCGTGGCGTTGCGCTGAGCCAGGGGGTGGGTCGCGCAGCCCGGCGCTGGCGGGGTGCCTCCCCCCACTCTCGGCTTCGCTCGAGCGGGGGGACCCCCATCGCCCACCCGTGCCGCCCCAGCGGCACGACTGCCCGCGGCCTGACGTGCAGACGCGGTCCCGCAGTCGCGCACGGCGGGAAGGGGACGTGCCGGGGGTGCCCGCCCGCAGCGGTTGCCGTGAACGCCCGGCACCCCAACAAGAAACAGCCCGGCAGACCGAGGACGGACACCCCCCCGGCGCGGCCCCGGCCCACCCCTGACAGAAGGCGCGACAGCAACCACGCACCACCCGCGCAGGCCGCCGCAGGCATCCCCCCGCCTACGCCACCCGCGCAGCCACCCGTGCCGCCCGCGACCCCAGCACCGTGATCCCCACAACTCCCACCACCGCCAGCAGCCCGACCCCAACGGTCCCGGCCCAGCCGCCCGCGTGGAAGGCCATGGCCCCCACCGTGCTGCCCGCGCTGGACCCGACGTAGTACGCCGACTGGTACAGCGCCGCAGCCTGGGCGCGGCCCCGCGTGGCCGTCTTGCTGACCGCCGAGGACGCGACCGCGTGACCGGCGAAGAAGCCCGCCGTGATCAGGACCAGACCCAGCAGGACCAGCGGCAGCGATCCCGCCAGGGACAGCAGCAGGCCCGTCGCCGTGGTGCCGCCCGCCAGGTAGAGCGCGCCCCGGCGGCCCAGTCGGCCGACCAGCCGGCCCGCGGCCGACGCCGACACCGTACCGACCAGGTAGACCAGGAAGATCGAGCCGACGATGCCCTGCGGGAGCGAGAACGGGTCCTCGGTCAGGCGGTAGCCGATCACCGTGTAGACGCCGCCGAAGACCGTCATGAACAGGGCGCCGATCGCGTACAGACGGCGCAGCAGCGGGTCGGCGAGGTGGGCGCGGACCGTGCCGGCCAGGACACGCGGGCGCAGCGAGCCCGGCGTGAAGTGCTTCGGGGCCGGGAGCAGGAGGCGGAAGGCGATCGCGCAGGCCACGGCGACCGCTCCGAGGACGCCGAGCGCGACCCGCCAGCCCCACTCCTGCGCCACCCAGCCGGTGATGACCCGGCCGCTCATCCCGCCGACGCTGTTGCCCGCGACGAACAGCCCGATCGCGGTGACCAGCGCCCTGGGCCGGACCTCCTCCGCAAGATACGCGGTCGCCGACGCCGGCAGCCCGGCCAGCGCCGCGCCCTGCACCGCCCGCAGTGCCACCAGCGCGCCCATCGAGGGAGCGAAGGGGACCAGCAGGGCGACCGTCACCGCGACCGCCAGCGACGCGGTCATGACCGTACGCCGTCCGAAGCGCTCCGACAGGGCGCTCATCGGGAGGACGAACAGCGCCAGAGCGCCGGTCGAGGCTGCCACCGTCCAACTGGCCTCGCTCGCGGTCACGCCGAAGTCCCCCGACATCAGGGGGAGCAGAGCCTGCGTGGAGTAGAGGAGCGCGAAGGTCGCGACGCCCGCGAGGAAGAGGGCGAGGCTCATCCGGCGGTAGCCGGGCCGCCGGGGGCCATGCGCGAGTCGGTGACGGGGGTGTCGGGGACAGAGGCAGCGGCGCCCACGATCGTGGACGCCCCGGTATCGGCGGGGTTCATGCCTCGAACCTAAGGACCCGACCATTCATCCGTCCAATGCATGGAATTGTCATAATCGTTCCCATGAAGCATCAGCAGAGGTCACGGGCGCGACTGTCACCAAGCAGTGACACAGAAGACATCGTTGCGCTGCTCGCGCCGCGCCTGGCTCACTTCGCGGGAGTCGCCCGCACCGAGCACGTCACCCGGGCCGCGCAGGAGATGAACGTCCCTCAGTCGACCCTCTCGCGCGCCATGGTGCGCCTCGAACAGGACCTGGGCGTCGACCTGTTCGCCCGGCGCGGCCGGACCGTGTCGCTGACGACCGCCGGCCGGACCTTCCTCGCCTCCGTCGAACGCGCCCTCGCCGAGATCGAGCGGGCCGCCGAGGAGGTGCGCGCCGACGCCGACCCGGCCACCGGGAAGGTCGCCTTCGGGTTCCTGCACACCATGGGCGCCGAGACCGTGCCCGGCCTGCTGCACGCCTTCCGGGCCGACCATCCGGGGGTCCGCTTCAGCCTCGTCCAGAACTACGGCGAGGCGATGCTGGAGCGGCTGCGCGCGGGGGAGCTGGACCTGTGTCTGACCTCGCCCGTCCCGGACGCCCCCGACCTGGTCGCCCGCCGCCTCGACGAACAGAAGCTGCGCCTCGTCGTCCCGGCCGACCACTGTCTGGCCGGCCGTCGGCGGATCCGGCTCGCCGAGGCCGCCGAGGAGATGTTCGTGACCCTGGAACCCGGCTACGGCATGCGCCGGATCACCGACGACCTGTGCCAGGAGGCCGGTTTCAAGCCGCGGATCGCCTTCGAGGGCGAGGAGGCGGAGACGCTGAGGGGGCTCGTCGCCGCCGGTCTCGGGGTCGCGCTGCTGCCGCCGCCGGCCGTGCCGCGTCCAGGCGTCGTCGAGCTGACGGTCACCGCCCCGCGCGCGGCGCGTGAGATCGGCGTCGCCTGGCTGGACGGCCGCCCGGACACACCCCCGGTGGCGGCGTTCAAGAAGTTCCTGCTGTCACGACGCGGCCATCTGCTGCCCGACTGAGCCGTCCTGTCACCCTCGGGCGAAGTCGGCGGTCGGGCCCTACCGCCGCAGCGACCGGCCGAACCCCGCGGCCAGCGGCATCCGCAGCCCCAGCGGCGGCGGTGCGGCGAGCGCGTCCTGGACCGGACGCGAGAGGGGGTGCCCGAACAGCGCTCCCATGGTGAAGTCCTCGGCAAGGGCCAGTACTTCGTCGCGGTGCTGGTGCAACCCGTGCCGGTCGGAGTGGACTTCGAAGCGGCAGACGTCCCGGTTCACCTTCTTCGCGCGGGCCGCGTACCGGAAGGACAGCTCGGGGTCGGTGCGCTCGTCGTTGGTGCCGTGCACGATCAGCACCTGTCGGCCGACGAGCTGTTTCACCGGTTCGGGTGGCGCCGCGACATCGTCCTCCGGCAGCCAAGGGGCGAGCGCCAGCACGGAGTCGACGGCCTCGTGGCCACCCGCGTGCAGCGCGGCCCGCCCGCCCATGTCGATGCCGGCCAGGCAGACCGGGACGTCGCCGTAGCGCCGTACCGCTTCGTCGGCCGCCCAGGAGGCGTCCCGGGCCAGATGGGCCTCGTTGCCGTTCCAGCCGCGGTAGCGGTAGTGCACGACGTGCGCGACCAGGCCCTCGTCGTGGCCGGCGCGCACCAGGCGGCGCCCCAGCCCCCGTACGGATGCGGCCGCGAGCAGGGGGGACGGCCGGCGGGCGGAGACCTCGTCGCCGCCGGGGAGCAGCAGCACCACCCCGTTCACCGCCGTCGGTTCCGGACCGAGCGCCCGCCCCAGCCGGGGCGCGCGGACCGGCGTCACTTCCTGTGCCATGACAGAACAGTGTCAGAAGTGCCGGTGTACACCACCCGTCCGCACGGTCACCGTTACGTATCGACGGTTTCGTGCAACCGGCGATCTACGCGCGTAGGAGTTAGAGTGCGGAAATGACGAGCCAGACTGACCGGATGAGGCACACCCCGAGCCCGGACCAGATCCGCCGGGCGCCCAAGGTTCTCCTGCACGACCACCTCGACGGCGGGCTGCGCCCCGGCACCGTCGTCGAACTCGCCCAGAAGACGGGCTATCAGGGACTCCCCGATTCTGACCCCGACAAGCTCGGCCTCTGGTTCCGCGAGGCCGCCGACTCCGGATCCCTGGAGCGGTACCTGGAGACCTTCTCCCACACCGTCGGCGTCATGCAGACCCGCGAGGCCCTCGTCCGGGTCGCCGCCGAGTGCGCCGAGGACCTCGCCGAGGACGGCGTCGTCTATGCCGAGGTGCGGTACGCCCCCGAGCAGCACCTGGAGGGCGGGCTCACCCTCGAGGAGGTCGTCGAGGCCGTCAACGAGGGCTTCCGGGAGGGCGAACGGATCGCGCGCGCCAACGGCCACCGTATCCGCGTCGGCGCCCTGCTCACCGCCATGCGGCACGCCGCCCGCGCCCTGGAGATCGCTGAACTCGCCAACCGCTACCGTGACTTGGGGGTTGTCGGCTTCGACATCGCGGGCGCCGAGGCCGGCTACCCGCCCACCCGGCACCTCGACGCCTTCGAGTACCTCAAGCGCGAGAACAACCACTTCACCATCCACGCCGGCGAGGCCTTCGGGCTGCCGTCCATCTGGCAGGCCCTCCAGTGGTGCGGTGCCGACCGGCTCGGGCACGGGGTGCGGATCATCGACGACATCGAGGTCGCCGAGGACGGCTCCGTCAAACTCGGCCGGCTCGCCTCGTACGTCCGCGACAAGCGCATCCCGCTGGAGCTGTGCCCCAGCTCCAACCTCCAGACCGGCGCGGCCAACTCCTACGCCGAGCACCCCATCGGCCTGCTGCGCCGCCTGCACTTCCGCGCGACCGTGAACACCGACAACCGGTTGATGTCCCACACCAGCATGAGCCGGGAATTCGAGCACCTTGTCGATGCATTCGGTTACACGCTCGACGACCTGCAGTGGTTCTCGGTCAATGCTATGAAGTCAGCATTCATTCCTTTCGATGAACGACTGGCAATGATCAATGACGTGATCAAGCCCGGATATGCAGAGCTGAAGTCCGAATGGCTGTTCCAGCAGACCGCCTCCACCAGCGGTTCTGCACCTCAGAAGGGCTGATCGGGGACGGTAAATGTGGGCGGGCATTCACAAGCCGTCCGCATTTCGATGTTTGCGGCGCCTGCCCTCGCGTGTTTACGTTCATGGACCGCTCCCCAAACACCGTCATCCCATTTCAAGTCAGTCAAGGACGCAATTCACCATGAAGCAGTCTGCTGCCAAGTCCCTCGGTGTCGCCGCCCTCGGTGCCGCCTTCGCCGCTGCCGGTGCGGGTGCCGCCAACGCCGCTCCGGCCGTCCCCGATGCGACCCAGGCCCTGGACACCGTCACCCAGACGCTGCCGGCGGAGAACGTCTCTCAGTCGCTGCCGGGTGCCGGCAAGACGCTGCCGGGTGCCGGTAAGGCGCTGACGCAGGCGCAGCCCGCTCTCGGCAAGGGCCTGAACACCGTCAAGCCGGACCCCCAGAAGGAGCTTTCGGGCGTGACCGCGCCGGTCACCGGGCTGCTCGGCGGTATGCCGGTGCAAGCCAAGGGGCCGGGCGCCAAGGGCACCTCGCTGAACGGTATCCCGCTGGGCTGAGCACCGGCTTTGTACCTGCCGATGGGGCGCACCCTGGTCCGGGGTGCGCCCCATCGGTTTTTCCCCTGAGGGAGGGGCTTTCACCAGGCCGTCTGCGCCTTGCTCTCCGACGGCAGCAGGATCCACAGCGCGATGTAGAGCAGGAACTGCGGGCCGGGCAGCAGGCAGGACAGCAGGAAGATCACGCGCATCGTCGTCGCGGAGGTGCCGAAGCGCCGTGCCAGCGCTGCGCACACTCCGCCGATCATCCGGCCGCTGGTGGGGCGGGCAAGGCGGGACATGGCGGCTCCTTGGTGAGCGTCGGTGCGAGGCCTCCCCTCGTGGCTGCCTCATCTGCCCGCAACGCTACGCAGACGAACCGGGCAAAGCGTCGCTCTACGGGGCGATGCCGACCCTGGGAATCGTCGGGGTCCGACCCTGAGCCGACTCCTCCCGACGGAGGGCCGGGCCGGCGGACGGGCCGACTCCGAGCGGCGGTGGCCAGTGGCCCGTCCACGAGCTGAGCGGGCTCAGTGAAGTCCGGTGCGGTTCGGCAGCGCCCATGAGGGGCGCGGGGCTGTATCGAATCGACATGCGGCTCCTCCCCCACTCTCGGCTGCTTCCTCACTTTCGGCTGCTCCCCCCACGCTCGGCTTCGCTCGCGACGGGGGGAGCTCCATGAGCGGGGGGACCCCCACCGTGGGCGCGACCAGCCACGACGCACCCGCACGTGGCGTACCGGACTTCCAGCGGAGCGCTTAGTTCGAGCGTGGAGGAGCGTCCAGCCGTAACGCGGAGGAGGACGGCGACGCGACGGGGGTCCCCCCGCTGGAGCGAAGCCGAGCGCGGTGGAGTCGGCGACCGACGACAGCGCCGCCGGGGGCGGGCGTGCCGGCCCCCGCGACTCCGGCCGGGCCCGCCGGCCGACCCCTACGGGAGGCCCGGCGTGGGGACTCCGGCCTGCGACGCAGCCAGTGGCGACCGGCCGGTACGACGACGATGTGGGCGAGGGCCACGCCCACAGTGTTCAGCAGCATCGAGTCGACGTCCACGACCTGCCCCGGCACCCCGGTCTGCAGCAGTTCGATGCCCAGCGAGATCAGCGCCCCGGCGGCCACCGTACGGAGCAGCGAGCCCAGCGGTGACACGGCCAGCCGCCCGCCGGCCAGCGGAAGCAGGACGCCCAGCGGTGCCAGCAGCGCGAGCCCCGCACCGATGCTCCGCGCCGCCTCGGGCCAGCCGAGTGCCAGATCGGCCCGGATACCGGCGAGCGGACGCAGATTGGCGGGCATCACCCAGGGCACATCCAGCGGACGCAGCGTGAACCAGGCGACGAACGCGAGGTGCGCGACCAGGAGGACACCCCCTGTCACACGCATGCGGATCGCGGCGCTGCCGCCCACGGAGCCTTGACGCTGCACGCCCCCCAAGACGCGGCCTTCGGCACCATCGGTTCCGGGATGTCACCCCCTACCCGGGTGAGGCCTGCGCCACACCCGGGTTCAGTCGCCCGTGACCTCCGTCGACGGCGGCTCCACCGAGCCCGGCCGGGAGCGCACCTCGTCCGTGCACTCGTAGCGGCGGGGCTCCTCGGCGCTCGGGCCGCCGAGGATCACCGAGCCGTCGCCTTCGGCTGCCGTCGAGTCGGAGAACGTACACACGATCTGGGCGAGGGCGTACGAGGTGAGCGTCTAGGGGGCGGTGGTGAGGCGCAGCGTGTCCTCGGGGTCCCGGGGGCCGGGCCCGCTCACCGTGATGCCGCCGCGTACGTCCGTGGAGTACCCGGCCTCCTTCTCCCGGGCCGACGGCGCCTTGGCGAGCTCGTCCAGCAGCCCCTGGGCCACCGGCACCCGCCGCTCGGAGTCCGCCGCGCCCTCGGGGACGCGCACGGCCCGGTCGACAGGCACCAGCGACGAGCCGCACAGCAGGAACACCTGCACCGGCATCCCACGCGAGGACTGGGTGGTGATGTCCGCCCCGGTGAGGGAGCAGTGCACCCGCGACGGCGCGGGCCCGAAGTCCGTCGGCACCTCCGTGGCCCGGATCCCGCACCCGGCGAGCAGCCCCGCGAGCAGGGGAAGCGCCAGCAGACGTCCAGCTACCTTCATCAGGCGTCCCCCTTCTCCGAGCGCTCCTCCTCGGCCGCCTGCGCGAGCGCCGAGGCGTCCCGCGGCAGCCGCAACGTGAACACCGCGCCGCCCTCGGGGGAGTTGGCGGCGGTGATCTCGCCGCCGTGGATGTGCGCGTTCTCCAGGGCGATGGACAGGCCGAGCCCGCTGCCCTCGGAACGCGGTCGGGAGGCGCTCGCCTTGTAGAACCGGTCGAAGACATGCGGCAGGACGTCCTCGGGGATGCCGGGCCCGTGGTCCCGCACCCGGATCACGACCTCCTCGTCCGCCTCCCGCACGGACACCCGCACCGGCGAACCGCCGTGCTTGAGCGCGTTGCCGATCAGGTTGGCCATGATCACGTCCAGTCGGCGCGGGTCGAGCCGGGCGTGGATGCCGCGTTCGGCGTCCAGCTCCACCGCGTCGAGCCAGGCCCGCGCGTCGATGCAGGCGGTGATCTGGTCGGCGACGTCGACGTCGTCCGCGACCAGCCGGGCGGTTCCCGCGTCGAAGCGGGTGACCTCCATCAGGTTCTCGACCAGGTCGTTCAGCCGCCGCGTCTCGCTCACCACGAGCCGCACCGCGGGCTCGATCATCGGGTCGATGCCACCGCCCTCGGAGTCCAGCTCCTCCTCCAGCACCTCGGTCACGGCGGTGATCGCGGTGAGCGGCGTACGCAGCTCATGGCTCATGTCCGCCACGAACCGCCGCGACGCCTCGTCCCGCGCGGTCATGTCCGCGACCCGCTTCTCCAGCGCCTCGGCGGCGTTGTTGAAGGTCCTTGAGAGGTCGGCCAGTTCGTCCGTTCCGGACACCCTGAGCCGCGTGTCCAGCTTGCCCTCACCGAGCCGGCGCGCGGCCACGCCGAGGCGGTGCACCGGCTTCAGTACGGTCGTGGCGGCGGCCTGCGCGAGCAGCGCCGAGCCGATCAGCGCGAGACCGGTGGCGATCCCCAGCGACCAGGCCAGCGAGTTGAGGTCCTTCGCCTCCGGCTCCAGCGACTTGAGCATGTACCCGGTCGGCCCGCCCCCGATCACCCGCGTACCGGCGACGAGATACGGCGTGCCGTCATCGACGACCCGCTGCCAGTACAGGTGGTACGGCGACTTGTTGTTCGAGGTCAGCGGCTGCTGCTTGTTGACGGCCTTGCGCAGCGACTTCGGTACGTCCTCCAGCGCGAAGCCGTCATTGAGGCCGCCGGAACTGCCGTACACCGTCCTGCCGCTCGTGTCCTCGGCGACGAGCAGCACGCTGAAACGCTGGCTGCTGCTCGCCATCTGACCGGCGGTGCGCTGGAGTTCGTCCTGGCCGGGATGCTCGGGCAGCGCACCCGCGCGGTTCTCCATCTCCTGCTCGAAGTCCCGCAGCACCGCGTCCTGGGTACGGGTGAGCACGGCCTCGCGGTTGAGCCAGTACGCGATCCCGGACGCGGACACCGCGGCGGTCAGCGCCACCAGCCCGAACACCACGACCAGCCTGAGCCGCAGACTGGTGAAACGCAGCGTCGACAGAACTCCCCTGCGTGCCGCGGCCCAGCCGCGCGTTCCCCCTTGCCGGTCCGTCACTGAGGCGTATCCAGCCGGTAGCCGACACCACGCACGGTACGGATCAGCGTCGGGGACGACGGCACGTCCTCGACCTTGGCGCGCAGCCGCTGGACACAGGCGTCCACCAGCCGCGAGTCACCGAGATAGTCATGCTCCCAGACGAGGCGCAGCAGCTGCTGGCGGGACAGCGCCTGACCCGGCCGCCGGCTCAGTTCGAGCAGCAGCCGCAGCTCGGTCGGGGTGAGCTGGAGGTCCTCGCCGTTCTTCGTCACCGTCATCGCCGCACGGTCGATGACGAGGCTGCCGAACGTCGCCGCGTCGTTCGACTCCCGCTCGCCGCGCCGCAGCACCGCCCGGATCCGCGCGTCGAGCACCCGCCCCTGCACGGGTTTGACGACATAGTCGTCGGCCCCGGACTCCAGCCCGACGACCACATCGATGTCATCGCTGCGCGCGGTCAGCAGAATGATCGGCAACTGGTCCGTGCGCCGGATGCGCCGGCACACCTCGAACCCGTCGATGCCGGGCAGCATCACATCCAGCACGATCAGATCCGGTCGCTGCTCACGCAGCAGCTTCAGACCGTCCTCACCGCTGGCAGCGGTCGCCACGCGGTGTCCCTGGCGCGTCAGTGAGAGCTCCAGGGCCGTACGGATGGCGTCATCGTCCTCGATCAGCAACAGGGAAGGCACGGGCTCATTCTGGCCCATGGTGGGGTGGCGTTTCGACACTCGGGCGACTGCGTAGCCGTACGACTCTTCTGGGTGACCACGCTGTGCTGCTCGTACGCCACGCTGTGTGTCTCGTACGCCATGCTGTGTGTTTCGTGCGCCACGCTGTGTGTCTCGTATGAACGACATACGACCGGCCCCTGTGACAGCTCTGTGACAGTCGGCGGACACGGCCATGAAGGTCCCCGGGCAAGCTTTTGGACACAGCACGGAAGCAAGACGGAGCAGGGCCGAACACCGGCAAGTCCACGACGGGGGGCGCGAGATGAACACGCTGCACGGCACCAGCACCAGCGCAGTGGTCACGCGTCTGCACGACGTGAACGGGGGCCGGGGTTCCGAGAAGTCCGGTGCCGTGAGCGGGCGGGGGTGCGCTCGCGGCACCGGGCGTCAGCACACCGCGTATGCGCAGCAAGGGCTTCAGCCCTACATGGCGGTGGTTGACGGCTTCACGGGGGAAACACACGGGGGAGCCGCGTACGGGGAGGAATCGGGGGAGCGGCGTCGCTCGCTGTCGGAGGCGGAGTTCACCGCCTACGTCCAGGAGCGCCGCGCCTCCCTGTACGCAACCGCCTACCACCTCACCGGCGACCGCTTCGAGGCCGAGGACCTGCTGCAGAGCGCCCTCTTCTCGACGTACAGGGCGTGGGACCGGATCAGTGACAAGGCGGCCGTCGGGGGATACCTGCGGCGGACGATGACCAACCTGCACATCAGCGCGTGGCGGCGCCGCAAGCTGAACGAGTACCCGACCGAGGAACTGCCGGAGACGCCCGGCGACACGGACGCGATGCGCGGCACCGAGCTGCGCGCGGTCCTGTGGCAGGCGCTGGCCCGGCTGCCCGAACTCCAGCGGACGATGCTGGTCCTCCGGTACTACGAGGGCCGCACCGACCCGGAGATCGCGGAGATCCTCGACATCAGTGTCGGCACGGTGAAGTCCAGCATCTGGCGGTCCCTCCGTCGGCTGCGCGAGGACGAGGTCCTCAGCTTCGGCCGTGACGAGGAGGACGCCTTTGGGGAGCTTGTTGCCTGAAGGTTGGGGGGATACGGGGGAGTACCACGGGGGAAGCACCACGGGGGAGCGGGACTGGAGGGCCGGGGGGTCCATCCAGTCCCGCTTTTGTGTGTGGGTGTCGCTGCAGGCGTGTGTGTGGGTGTGTGTGTGTCGCTGCAGGCGCGTGAGTTTCAGGCCGTCGTACGAGCCGTGCACCGGCCGGCCGCCGCGGCCGCCAGCCGGCCCATCGCCTCGTCCTTGTCACAGGCGTACGCCCCCAGCGCGGTCTGCCGGGCCACGATGGACTGCTCGGCGCGCATCAGACGCCAGCCGCGCCGCAGCAGGAAGGGGACCGACTTGCGTCCCTCCTTCAGGTCGCGCAGGAAGCGCCGGCGGAAGGTCCACACCGGGCCACGGCTCAGGCACAATGCGTCGGCGAGGACCCCGAGTTCCCGGCAGTGCGTCACGATCTCGGCGGCGAAGACGCCCTCTGCGATGAACAGCGGGGTCCGGCCGATGTCGACGGTGTCCTCGCCGGTGCGGACACTGAGCGAGATGTCGTACACCGGGACGTTCGTACGGCCCGTGCGGCACAGTTCCTCGATCGCGGCGACGGCCGCGTCCGCGTCCCACGACTCGGGGTGGTCCCAGTCGATGTCGGAGCTCCCTGCCACCAGCGGCAGCGTCGGGTCGGTGCCCTCCTTGTAGAAGTCGTCGAGCCGCAGCACCGGCAGGCCGGAGCGGGCGGAGAGGAGGGACTTGCCGGAGCCGGACGGGCCGCAGAGCAGCACGACCCGGGTGGGTATGGGTGGATGGGAACTCACAGGACACCAGTGTGAGGCATCGCCCGACTCCCGAACGACCCCGCGGGTCGCCTTTGATGCGCGCGTCACACCTCAACTACCCTCTGCATCGACCTGATTACCCAGTGCAGTAGAAGGTGGCGGCAGAGATGGCCCGACACGAAATTCCTCAGAAGTCGACCGCCCGGCGCGTCCTGGTCGCCCTCGCGACCGCCGGCATGGCCCTCGGGGCGGGCGCGACGAACGCTGCCGCCGCCGACGCCGAACCGGCCGACCACCCCGTCTCCCTTGGCAGGACCGACCCCCAGGCGGGCTTCCAGGCCCTCCGCCACGCCACCGGCCCCGTCACCGGCCTCAAGCCCAACCCCCTCGCCGGCACCGGCGTCGACCCCCTCGACAACGGCGTCGGCACGCAAGTCGCCGACTTCAAGCCCGTGACGTCCCGGGACCTCACGGGGCCGGTGGCGCAGGCGCCGTCGGTTGGGAGCGTGCCGGGGGTGGGAGGGGTGGGTGAGCCGTCGACGCGGAGGTGACGGGCGCGGGGGTGAGGGGCGCTGGGCTTTAGTGGCCGCCTGTTTCCAGGGGACCGTCGGGGCCGCTCGCTTCTTGGTCAGTGTCGTGCTTCCACGGCCCGAGTAAAGGGCGCTTCGCGTCGGCTGCGCCGATCGGCCTGCGACCGACCCTTGACTCGGTCCGCTCCAGCACGGGTGAGAAGCGAGCGAACGGCCCGGAAAGGCGGGGGCCCAGGTTGGCGGGCCGTGCGGGTGGGGTGGGGGTTGGCCGGGGCTGGGGGCGCGTCGGCGCCTCGCATGCACGCCGGGTGGGTTTGGCGGCTTGCGGGCGGTGGGGCGTGGGCGCGTCGGCGGGGTGGGGCACGCCGGGTCGGCTCAGGGGGTTGCGGTGAGCGGGGCATGCTTCGGTAATTGGCAGCTTTGGGTCACCTCGGAGCGGAAAACTCCTGGTCGCTGGCTACGGAAGTGACCGAAAGCTGCCAATTACCCGCGGAGACGTGATCGGTGAGGCTCGTGTGACAGGAGGGGCGCTGCCCGTGTCGGCCTTCCCGGCCGTGACCGCCCAGGCGCGTAAGCCGCTTGCGGTCGTCCCTCGTGGGTGCGGCAGTCCTTACCCCACCGCCGACAGAATCGCCAGCAACACTGCCCCCGCCACTGCCGGTGCCACCAGTTCATACGCCCAGCGGACCGTCACCTCGCCCTGTGCGGTCGCTGCCTTCTCCCGGGCCTCCAGTATCTGGCGCAGGTCGTGGATGATCTGGTCGCTTTCGGCGCGGACCGGTCCGTCCGGCATGGCGCCCCCGTCCCCGAGGTCTCGGACGACACCCCGGCTGCCGCCCCGGCCGCTCTGCTCCGCCTCGCGTCGGGCCTCCTTGCGGGCCGCGCGCTTTCGGGCCCGGAGCGAGACGGGGACGGCCCACAGTTGGTACTTGGTGCCGGACTTGGTGACGACCTCGTTGGTGTAGCCCGACCGTAGTGAGGCGACCTCGCCCCAGGGCAGCACGATGACGCGGAACGGGTTGCGCACCCGCAGTCTGTCTTCGCCCGCGAACACGGCGGGGCGGACGGTGAAGGCGACGACCAGCGGTACCGCGAGGAGTAGCGCGGCGAGCGCCAGCCAGGGTGTCCGGCCCTCGCCCGCCACGATCGCGTCGATGCCGAGCCAGGCGGCGAGGGCGAGCAGCAGGACGCCGCCGACGAGGCCCATGGGCGACCGGTAGATACGGTCCCTGCTCTTGGGGCCGGGCGGCTGCGGCGCTGGTGACTGGTGGTCCGGGGTCGTCATGCCCCGATTCTGCACGACACCGTCGGCATCGCTCGTGCGCGGTGGGTTCCTGCAGGAGGGGGTGGGCAGGAGGGGTGTACAGCCGCTACGCGCGTAGATATGCTCGTCTGGTGACCATGCCCACCTCTGCACACACCCTCACGGACGTGGCGGCCTCCGACAGCACGCTGCGCCGCTTCCTCCACGGGCTGCCCGGCGTCGACGCGGTCGGCCTGGAGGCGCGCGCCGCCTCGCTCGGCACCCGTTCCATCAAGACCACTGCGAAGGCGTACGCCATCGACCTCGCCATCTCGATGGTCGACCTGACGACGCTGGAAGGCGCGGACACCCCGGGCAAGGTCCGGGCGCTCGGCGCCAAGGCGGTCCACCCGGACCCGACGGACCGTACGACCCCGGCGACCGCGGCCGTCTGCGTCTACCCCGACATGGTGCCCCACGCCAAGGAGGCCGTCGCCGGCTCCGCCGTCAAGGTCGCCTCGGTCGCCACCGCGTTCCCGGCCGGCCGCGCCCCGCTCGCCGTGAAGCTGGCGGACGTGCGCGACGCCGTGGCCGCGGGCGCCGACGAGATCGACATGGTCATCGACCGGGGGGCGTTCCTCTCGGGCCGGTACATGAAGGTGTACGACGAGATCGTCGCCGTGAAGGAGGCCTGCGGGACGTCCGCCCGTCTGAAGGTCATCTTCGAGACGGGTGAGCTGTCGACGTACGACAACATCCGCCGGGCCAGCTGGCTCGGCATGCTGGCGGGCGCCGACTTCATCAAGACGTCGACCGGCAAGGTGGCGGTGAACGCGACCCCGGCGAACACCCTGCTCATGCTGGAGGCCGTACGGGACTTCCGTGCGCAGACCGGCGTCCAGGTCGGCGTGAAGCCCGCCGGCGGCATCCGCACCAGCAAGGACGCCATCAAGTTCCTGGTCCTGGTCAACGAGACCGTCGGCGAGGACTGGCTGGACAACCACTGGTTCCGCTTCGGCGCCTCCTCGCTCCTGAACGACCTGCTGATGCAGCGTCAGAAGCTGGCCACCGGCCGCTACTCCGGCCCCGACTACGTGACGGTGGATTGATCATCATGGCTTCCGTATTCGAGTACGCGCCGGCCCCCGAGTCCCGGTCCGTCGTCGACATCGCGCCCTCCTACGGCCTGTTCGTCGACGGTGAGTTCACCGAGGCGGCGGACGGCAAGGTCTTCAAGACGATCAGCCCGTCGACCGAGGAGGTCCTCTCGGAGGTCGCCCAGGCGGGCGAGGCGGACGTCGACCGGGCGGTGAAGGCTGCCCGGAAGGCCTTCGAGAAGTGGTCGGCGCTGCCCGGTGCCGAGCGCGCCAAGTACCTGTTCCGCATCGCCCGCATCATCCAGGAACGCGCCCGCGAGCTGGCCGTCCTGGAAACCCTGGACAATGGCAAGCCGATCAAGGAGACGAGGGACGTCGACCTGCCCCTCGTAGCGGCGCACTTCTTCTACTACGCGGGCTGGGCCGACAAGCTCGGCCACGCCGGATTCGGACCGTCGCCGAAGCCGCTGGGCGTCGCGGGGCAGGTCATTCCCTGGAACTTTCCCCTGCTGATGCTGGCCTGGAAGATCGCCCCGGCGCTGGCGACCGGCAACACGGTCGTCCTCAAGCCGGCGGAGACGACTCCGCTCTCCGCGCTGTTCTTCGCGGACATCTGCCGCCAGGCGGGCCTGCCGAAGGGCGTCGTCAACATCCTCCCCGGCTACGGCGACACGGGCGCCGCGGTCGTCGCGCATCCGGACGTCAACAAGGTCGCCTTCACCGGCTCCACAGCGGTCGGCAAGGAGATCGCCCGTACGGTTGCGGGCACGAACAAGAAGCTCACGCTCGAACTGGGCGGCAAGGGCGCGAACATCGTCTTCGACGACGCCCCGATCGACCAGGCCGTCGAGGGCATCGTGAACGGCATCTTCTTCAACCAGGGGCAGGTCTGCTGCGCCGGCAGCCGTCTCCTGGTGCAGGAGTCGATCCAGGACGAGCTGCTCGAGTCGCTGAAGCGGCGTCTGTCGACGCTCCGCCTGGGCGATCCCCTGGACAAGAACACGGACATCGGCGCGATCAACTCCGCCGAGCAGCTGGCCCGTATCACCGCACTCGCCGAGCAGGGCGAGGCCGAAGGCGCCGAGCGCTGGTCCCCGGCCTGCGAACTGCCGGAGAGCGGCTACTGGTTCGCCCCGACGCTGTTCACGAACGTCACCCAGGCGCACACGGTCGCCCGGGACGAGATCTTCGGCCCGGTGCTGTCGGTGCTGACGTTCCGCACCCCGGACGAGGCGGTCGCCAAGGCCAACAACACCCCGTACGGACTGTCGGCGGGCATCTGGACGGAGAAGGGCTCGCGCATCCTGGCGGTCGCGAACAAGCTCCGCGCGGGTGTCGTCTGGTCCAACACGTTCAACAAGTTCGACCCGACCTCGCCGTTCGGCGGCTACAAGGAGTCGGGCTTCGGCCGCGAGGGCGGCCGCCACGGCCTGGAGGCGTACCTCGATGTCTGACGCGACCCGACTCTCCGTCTTCAAGACCTACAAGCTGTACGTCGGGGGCAAGTTTCCCCGCTCCGAAAGCGGCCGGGTGTACGAAGTGACCGACTCCAAGGGCAAGTGGCTGGCCAACGCTCCGCTGTCCTCCCGCAAGGACGCCCGTGACGCGGTGGTCGCCGCCCGCAAGGCGTTCGGCGCGTGGTCCGGGGCGACGGCCTACAACCGCGGCCAGATCCTGTACCGCATCGCCGAGATGCTGGAGGGCCGGCGCGAGCAGTTCGTGCGCGAGGTCGCTGATGCCGAGGGACTGTCGAAGTCGAAGGCGGCCGCGCAGGTCGACGCAGCGATCGACCGCTGGGTCTGGTACGCGGGCTGGACGGACAAGATCGCCCAGGTGGTGGGTGGCGGGAACCCGGTCGCCGGGCCCTACTTCAACCTCTCCTCCCCGGAACCGACGGGCGTGGTCGCGGTCCTGGCCCCCCAGGACTCCTCCTTCCTGGGCCTGGTCTCCGTGGTGGCCCCGGTGATCGCGACCGGCAACACCGCGATCGTGATCGCCTCCGAGAAGTCGCCCCTCCCGGCGCTCTCCCTCGGCGAGGTCCTGGCCACCTCGGACCTCCCCGGCGGCGTGGTGAACGTCCTCTCCGGCCGTACGGCGGAGATCGCGGCCCCGCTGGCCGCGCACCAGGACGTCAACGCGATCGACCTCGCGGGCGCGGGCGCCGACCTGGCGAAGGAACTGGAGATCGCCGCCGCGGACAACCTCAAGCGCGTCCTGCGTCCACAGGCTGTGGATTACGGCGAGACGCCGGGCATCGACCGCATGACGGCGTTCCTGGAGACCAAGACGGTCTGGCACCCGACGGGGTCGCTGGGCGCGTCCGGCTCCTCCTACTGAAACGACGGCGGTCCGGGGCCCTCGAGGGCCCCGGACCGCCGTCGTTTCAGATGCCGGCCGCTGCCGACAGGTCCCGCTTGATCGCCGCCAGCAGCTGCGCCGCCTTCGCCCGGGCGGCCGGGAGGCCGGCGTGCGCGGCGACCGGGACCACGACCTCCAGGTAGCACTTCAGCTTCGGCTCCGTGCCGCTCGGACGGACGATCACGCGGGCGCCGTCGAGCGTGTAGCGCAGGCCGTCCGTGGGCGGGAGCTTCTCGGTGCCCTGGGTGAGGTCCTCGGCCTTCGTGATGGCCAGGCCCGCCAGGTGGGTGGGCGGCTGCTCGCGCAGGCGGTGCATGGCGTCCGCGATGACCGACAGGTCCTCGACGCGGACCGAGAGCTGGTCGGTGGCGTGCAGGCCGTGCTCCACGGCGAGGTCGTCGAGGAGGTCCAGGAGGGTGCGGCTCTCGGCCTTGAGCTGCGAGGCGAGTTCCGTGATGAGGAGGGCCGCGGTGATGCCGTCCTTGTCGCGTACGCCGTCGGGGTCGACGCAGTAGCCGAGGGCCTCCTCGTAGCCGTAGCGCAGGCCCTCGACGCGGGCGATCCACTTGAAGCCGGTGAGGGTCTCCTCGTGGGGGAGCCCCGCCTTCTCGGCGATCCGGCCGAGGAGGGAGGACGAGACGATCGACTCGGCGAAGGTGCCCTGTACGCCGCGGCTCACGAGGTGCGCGGCGAGCAGCGCGCCGACCTCGTCGCCGCGGAGCATGCGCCAGTCGGCGCCGTCCTTCACCGCGGCTGCGCAGCGGTCGGCGTCCGGGTCATTGGCGATGATCAGGTCCGGTTCCGTCTCGCGGGCCTTCGCGAAGGCCAGGTCCATCGCGCCGGGCTCTTCCGGGTTGGGGAAGGCGACGGTGGGGAAGTCCGGGTCCGGGTCGGCCTGTTCGGCGACGAGGACGGGCTCCGGGAAGCCGGCGCGGGCGAAGGCGGCCAGGAGGGTGTCCTTGCCGACGCCGTGCATCGCCGTGTAGACGGTCCGGGCGGTGCGCGGGGAGCCGGGGGCCAGGACGGCGTCCGTGCGGGCCAGGTAGGCCTCCAGGACGCCGTCGTCGAGGGTCTCCCAGCCGGCGGTGGGGCGGGGGACGTCGTTCAGGGACCGTACGGCGGCGATCTCGGCGGCGATCTCGGTGTCGGCGGGAGGCACGATCTGGGAGCCGTCGCCGAGGTACACCTTGTAGCCGTTGTCGCGGGGCGGGTTGTGGCTGGCGGTGACCTCGACCCCGGCGACCGCGCCGAGGTGCCTTATGGCGAACGCCAGCACGGGCGTGGGCAGCGGCCGCGGCAGGACGGCGGCGCGCAGACCGGCGCCGGTCATCACCGCGGCCGTGTCGCGGGCGAAGTCCTCCGACTTGTGCCGGGCGTCGTAGCCGATGACGACGAGGCCGGTGCCTCCGTCCCGCTGGGATTGCCCCTGCTTCCTGAGGTACGCGGCGAGACCGGCGGCGGCGCGGATGACCACCGACCGGTTCATCCGCATCGGCCCGGCACCGAGTTCCCCCCGCAGACCCGCCGTGCCGAACTGCAGCGTGCCGCTGAACCGCGCGGCCAGCTCGGTGACGTCCTTGGCGTCGATCAGCGCGGCGAGTTCCGCACGGGTGTCCGCGTCGGGGTCCTCGGCCAGCCACGCCTGGGCCCGTGCGAGGAGATCGTCGTGCACGTCGGGTCAACCTCTCGTTGTGTTCGTACGGTGTGGGCGCTGCGGTCATCCACCGGCGGGTGATCCACCGGCGGTGACCTACAGCCGGTCGAGCACCTGACCCAGGAGGGCGCCCATCCGCGCCGCCGAGTCCCGGCCCGCCTGCAGAACCTCCTCGTGGTTCAGCGGCTCGCCGGTCATGCCCGCCGCGAGGTTGGTCACCAGGGAGATGCCCAGCACCTCGGCGCCCGCCTCGCGCGCGGCGATGGCCTCGAGGACCGTCGACATGCCCACCAGGTCCGCGCCGATGACGCGGGCCATGCGGATCTCGGCCGGCGTCTCGTAGTGCGGGCCGGGGAACTGCGCGTAGACGCCCTCCTCCAGGGTGGGGTCGATCTCCTTGCACAGGGTGCGCAGCCGCGGGGAGTACAGGTCGGTGAGGTCGACGAAGTTCGCGCCGACGATCGGGGACGTGGCGGTGAGGTTGATGTGGTCGCTGATCAGGACCGGCTGGCCGGGCCGCATGCCCTCGCGCAGGCCGCCGCAGCCGTTGGTGAGCACGACGGTCTTGCAACCGGCGGCGACGGCGGTGCGCACGCCGTGCGCCACGGCGGCGACGCCGCGGCCCTCGTAGTAGTGGGTGCGGCCGAGGAAGACCAG